>DBFBJF010000268.1:0-4725 GCA_048203265.1 Candidatus Merdiplasma sp. | reverse complement strand
GTACCATACAGTCCATAGAAAAGTCTCTGAATTTCTCAGACCGGCAAGTCTTTGCCCCAACAGGCTATATCGAAAATTCTTTCAAATTTTTGCTGGGGATCTGGGGCCTGGCTCTTGTTATCTGTTTGAGCGCGTATCTTTTGATTTACAATATTTTGTATTTGTCTGTTTCAGGAAAAATACGCTATTATGGATTACTGCAGTCTTTAGGTATGACAAAGAAACAGCTTGTCCGTTTCATCGCGAAGCAGATGTTGTTCGTTGGGATATCAGGAATATTGATTGGAAACCTGGCAGGGATCCTTTTGTGCGTAAAATTAGTGCCCTATATGCTGGAACTATTGGGTATTTCGGCCGGAAATATGGAATTGCAGTTTCATCCGGTGATTTTACTTGGCAGTATTGCTGTGACGGGGACCGCCATTCTTTTGGGAATGAGAAAGCCCGTTCAAATCGCGGCAAATATCACACCGGTGGAAGCCACAAAATACCGGGAATGTGTCCCCACTGGAAAAAGTTATAAAAAGAAGAAAGGTGCCCTCTTCTGGCGGATGGCATTGAAACAGTTTCAGAAAGATAAAAAGAAAACGGTTGTTGTATTACTGTCGCTGGCAACAAGTTTATCTGTGTTCTATTGCCTTACAACGATTATCAGCAGCCAGGGCGAGCGGACAGTTATGCCTAATTACTGGAACGCGGATTTCATTGTGCAAAACCAGACACAAGTTACCGAGGACATTGCCTCCCTTCAGCCCGCCATCGAGGATTCTTTTATAGAAGAACTAAGAAAAATGGACGGCATAAAAGACTTTCACATTGTAGAGGGAGTACCTGTCAGTTTTCCGTATGTGTCAAACGGATTTTCCGATCTGTGGATCACAAACTATATAGAGAGGACCCCGTATATATCCGCAGAAGAAGTTTTGGCAGATTACAAAGCAAATCCGTCAAACTATTATGGTATGTTAAAGGGCATTGATGAAGAAGAATTTGATTATGTGAATCAGCTGCTGGATTCTCCTGTTAATAAGCAAGATTTTATGAGCGGAAAAATTTGTATTGTGCAGTATGAAGGCTCTGAAATACCGGAAGAATACCTAAACCAACAGATACCTTTCATTTTTGAAAATCAACCATACGAAATTACCATCGGAGCGGTGTCCTATGAAACACATTACAGTGGAAGAAATATTGGCGCTACGCTGCTTGTCAGTCAGGACTATATAAAAAGTCTGACTTCACAGCCGACAATATTAAACGTATCTATTCATTATGATAAAAAATATGATGAAGTATTGGAAAAAAAGATTGCCGTGCTGATAGACAACAGTCCATACAGCAATGATTTACACGTTGAATCACAATATGAGAATATGAAGACGATTCAAGAATCCCAGGGAAACATGATGGAAATCGGCACAATCATTGCGTTATTGCTTTTGTTGGTCGGGGTCTTAAACTATGGAAATACCATCGCAAGCGGCATACAAAACCGGAAATTAACATTTTCTGTTATGGAAAGTATTGGAATGTCCAGAAAACAGCTAAACGGTCTTTTGATGCGGGAGGGCGTTTTATACGGGGCTTTCTCTGTCCTGATCACATTGACAGCTGGTTCTGCTGTTACCTATCTTTGCTTCCAGTCCATGAATTATATGGGGATTCCATTCAAAGTTCCCTTGCTTCCTTTGATCCCGGCAGTGCTCCTGGTCATGTTGATCTGCGCGATGGCGCCGCTTCTGTCCTATCGAAAACTCGCGGGAAATCGCTCTATTGTGGAACGGTTAAGAAACTATGAATAGGTACCCGGAAAATAAAAAGGAGGCTGCCTGATTTTCGCGGCAACCCTGGACGCCAACGGGCGGCTCAGGACGCAGTTACTATTCACAGCCACCCCGCCCATGCGCACTCGTTGCCTCTTCGAGGCTCCAGTCCCGCTCCTTACGGAGCTAAGACTGCTTATGTGGGCGGGGTGACTGCTTCACAGTCTGGTTTCAGAATTGACAGCAGATGCTTACGTGCAAGCACGACGCACCTGCTGTCAATTCTGAAATGGCTGTGAATAGTAACAGGACGCAAGTTCCATGAGCCGCCCGCTGCATTCCTCCAATCTCTGGGCTCTGTGCCCCAGCACCCGGACGGCAAAGTCTCCGGACGCCAGACGGGTAATCCCGCCCCGAAGATCCGGCTGGCCGGACAGGAATTCTCTGGCCTGTTCCAGAAAGCCCTCCGGATTGTCCGGACAGGTAACAAACATGGACAGCAGATGGGTGTAAGATTCGTACATGCCCATCCCGGCCATGTCAAAAAGCGACGGTTCATACCGCACGTTATCCCGGTAAATGAGTTTTTCCCCTCTGCAGATCTCCACCAGGCTATGATAATAGCGGTAGGCAAAGGCCTCCCCCATGGCGTATCGGCCGCAGGTAAAAATCTCGCTCATTTGGAACCGGGAGGTATGATCCTCCAGGAAAACCTTCATCTCACTTTCATAGGCCGATTCCGCGAAGGGAATGGTGGGCTGGGGATGGAACCGAAAGCTGGCCTCCTTCCCCACCCTCACCCGGGTAACGCGCCTGGCCTTTCCCTCCTTCATCTGATGAATTTTATCATAGGATTGGGAGATAAATTCCAGACGAGCGTGGGGCTCCACCTCAAACTCGAACTCCTGGCGGTCCCCCTCCATGATTCCGGCGGAGGCGGCCAGTAGCATTACCTGCAGTCCCCCGTCCTTTTGATGAAAGGGCTGCATGATCTTAAAGGGCGCGGTGAAGGATACATCCCGCAGCAGCGTGCGGTAGGGCGGCCGCCCGCCCTCCTCTGCCCGTCTCTGTGCCTCCGCCCGCAGATACAGGCGGGAAGTTTTTCGAAACTGATTGATCTCCATACCGTCACATTCCTTCCAGAAGCACGTTTTCTTTGATCCAGCTCACCACCTGGTCCACGTTCTCTCCGCCCCGGATATTGGTAAACAGGAAAGGCCGGTCTCCCCGCATCTTTTTGGAGTCCCGCTCCATCACTTCCAGGCTGGCTCCCACATAGGGCGCCAGGTCAATCTTGTTGATCACCAGTAAATCTGAGCGGGTGATCCCCGGACCTCCCTTTCTGGGGATCTTATCTCCCTCCGCCACATCGATGACAAAGATGGTGGCGTCCACCAGCTCCGGCGAGAAGGTGGCGGACAGGTTGTCTCCGCCGCTCTCAATGAAGAGCAGCTCGATATCCGGGAAGCGCTTCATCATCTCATCCACCGCTTCCAGGTTCATGGAGGCGTCCTCTCGGATGGCGGTGTGAGGGCAGCCGCCCGTCTCCACGCCGATGATCCGCTCAATGGGAAGCACACTGTTCTTTGCCAAAAACTGAGCATCCTCCTTGGTATAAATATCATTGGTAATGACGCCGATGCTGTACTTCTTTGCCATGCGGCGGGTCAATGCTTCAATCAATGCTGTTTTGCCGGAACCAACGGGGCCGGCCACCCCGATCTTTACATAGGACATGCTGTCTCATCCTTTCTTCACACAATATAACGCTGCGTCCCTCTTTCGGCGGCAGCTTGTCCGGCTCCACGGGATAAGCCGCCGGACCCATCTCCGCCATCACGACATATACAGCCTGGAATACAGGGTCTCATGCCGAATACTGGCCAGGTCAAAGCCCGGCGCTCCCATTCCCAGCATCTCCTCCGGCGCTTCTTTCGCCTGCTCCAGCAGCCTGGGAAAAGTGCCGAGCTGGGCACTGAGAATTTTTTGCCCCTCAGTCTGGCTTAAGGGAATGGTTTTCACACAGTTGGTCACCATGGCGGAGGCCTGGGCGTAGAGATAGTGGCTCATAGCGTCCTCGGCGGGGATGCCGGCGGATGCGCAGAACACCCCGTAGACACAGGGATGGCTCACTCCCCTCTCCCCCCTCATCCGGGTATACTCCTCAAATATTTCCCGCTTCCAGGGAATGTCCAGCCCCGACACTGTCTTGGCGAAGCGGTTTCCCAGCTTTTTCACCGCCTCCCGAAGCTCCATGGGAACCAGTGTGGCCTCCAGCATTTCCTCTAGTCGGTCCAGTTCTTCCAGGCTGCCAGCCAGAGCCTTCTCGTAGGCCAGCCGTATGGCCAGCAGATCCGTATAGACGGTACCCAGGGCCAGCTTTCGGCTGATATATTCTCTGGCTGTATTCCCGTCTTTCACCCTTCCCTCCTGGATGTACGTCTCCAGCCCGTAGGAATGGGAGTAGCCGCCGATGGGAAAGAGCGCGTCATTGACCTGCAAAAGCAGCAGGCGGCTGGCCAGGTCCTGATTGTTCATAAGCGACTTCCTCTCAATGATGATGATTGTGGATGGACGCGGAAATCTTCTTTCCGAAATCCAAAGGCATTACCTTTCTCTCCAGGGCAACGCCGTGAATCTTTGAAAGCATCTGGTACATGGGCTCATTGTCCGGTGTCACAAAGGACAAAGGCGCGCTTCCAAAGAACAGGGGCGCATGACGGTTTCCAATCTCATAGCATACCTTGGCTGCCGCCTGGGGATGATCCTCTCTCACAGAAATCAGTATCACCGGACAGGGCGGCGTGTGCACCACAATGGCCAGATCATCTTCCATCCAGATGACATCCCCCTCCTTCAGTCCTTCCGTGAGCACGGAATCGTCCATGCGGATGCCGATCTCCCTGCCCCCGTCTGTCTTCTTTTTGTGAATTTTCTTGAAGGCCTCATGCCACTCAATATC
>DBFBJF010000267.1:0-3099 GCA_048203265.1 Candidatus Merdiplasma sp. | reverse complement strand
CATTATGATTGGCTTTATGGGAGCCGGGAAGACCACCATCGGGAAAAAAATTGCAAAAAGGCTGGAACGGGAATTTATTGATACGGACCAGTGGATTGAGGAGAAAACCGGAAGAATCATTGCGGATATTTTCGCCGAGGATGGGGAAGCCGCCTTTCGCAGACTGGAGACAGAGACGCTGAGGGAGCTGGAAAACAGACAGGCTCCCTGCGTCATCGCTGTGGGAGGCGGGCTCCCCATGCAGCCGGAAAACCGCCCTATCCTGGCTAGGATGGGGACGGTGGTGTTCCTGGAAGCCAGCACGGATACCCTGGTGGAGCGCCTGAAAAACGATAAAACCAGGCCTAAGCTTCAGGGAGGTGATCTGCGCCAGCGGATTTTAGACCTGATGGCTGAGCGGGAGGCGGTCTACTGCGATGTGGCCGATCTGCGAGTCTCCACAGACCACAGAGGTTACCGGGAAGTGGTGGAGGAGATTGTCTCTCTGCTTGAAAAGCCCGCAGCCTCCCATACCAAACAGACCTCCGGAAGCGCTGATTGAATCAGCGCTTCCTTAGTTTCTCAATTTACGAAATAATTCCCGTTATGAAAAAATAGTTGAAAAATGGCCCAGAATATTATAGAATAAGGAAAGATATGGGGTTTGATACGGAATCCCTGTCCGGCACACGCTGCCGGAACGAGCAATCGGATAATTTAAGGAGGAATATCATATGATATCAGCAGGTGATTTTAGAAACGGCATTACGCTGGAGATGGATGGCAGTGTTTATCAGATTATCGAATTCCAGCATGTAAAACCCGGAAAGGGAGCCGCTTTCGTGAGAACGAAATTAAAAAATATCATCAGCGGCGGCGTGGTTGAGAAGACCTTCCGTCCCACTGAGAAATTCCCTCAGGCGCGTATTGACCGGGTGGAGATGCAGTATTTGTATTCGGATGGAGATCTGTACTATTTCATGAACACTGAGACCTACGATCAGATTGCATTGAACGATGAGACCATTGGCGATGCCCTGAAGTTCGTGAAGGAAAATGAGATGGTGAAGGTTTGTTCCCATAACGGCAACGTGTTCGCTGTGGAGCCGCCTCTGTTTGTAGAGCTGGAGGTAACAGATACCGAGCCCGGTTTCAAGGGTGATACCGCTACAGGCGCTACCAAGCCCGCTACTGTGGAGACCGGAGCGGTGGTACAGGTTCCGCTGTTTGTGGAGACTGGGGACAAGTTAAAGATCGATACCAGAACTGGCGAGTATCTGTCCAGAGTATAATAAATTGGTATCACAAAGCTTTGGTATCACAATCACTGGATTACGATGTAAATGTTAAGATAGACAGCAAAAGGCGGCTTCCTGCGGGAGACCGCCTTTTGCTGTCTTATTCCAGTTCGAAGGCTCCGGTGTAGAGCTGATAGTAGGTTCCCTTCTCTTCGATCAGCTTTTCATGGGATCCCCGCTCGATGATCCTGCCGTGGTCCAGAACCATGATGACGTCCGAGTTGCGGATGGTGGAGAGACGATGGGCAATCACGAAGGAGGTGCGGCCCTTCATCAGGGCGTCCATGCCCTCCTGGACAATCCGCTCGGTGCGGGTGTCAATAGAGCTGGTGGCCTCATCCAGAATCATGCAGGGGGGATTGGCCGCCACAGCCCGGGCAATATTCAGCAGCTGCCGTTGTCCCTGGCTCAGGCTGGCTCCGGCATTTTCCAGTACCGTGTGATAACCCTGGGGAAGGTTGGAGATAAAGGAGTCCGCGCCGGCCAGCTTTGCCGCCTGAACGCACTCATCATCCGTGGCATCCAGCCGTCCGTACCGGATATTTTCCAGCACAGTGTCTGTGAACAGATTGGTATCCTGAAGTACCAGGCCAATGGACCGGCGCAGATCGTTCTTTCGGATTTTATTAATGTTGATACCGTCATAGCGGATTTTGCCGTCCGCTATATCGTAAAACCGGTTCAAAAGGTTGGTAATTGTGGTTTTGCCCGCTCCGGTGGCGCCCACGAAAGCCAGCTTCTGGCCCGGCTCCGCGTACAGGGTAATGCCCTGAAGTACAGTTTTTTCTTCCGTGTAGCCAAAATCTACATCGAACATGCGTATATCCCCATCAGCTCCGTGTAGGTGAGCGTTCCATCCCCGTGGGGATGCTTCCAGGCAAATATGCCGGTTCGCTCCTGACATTCCTCCAGTTCTCCCCGGTCATTTTTTCTGGCGTTCACCAGAGTGACGTATCCCTCATCCACCTCCGGCTCCTCATCCAACAGGGCAAAGATCCTCCTGGCGCCAGCCATGGCCATGGTAATGAGACTGATCTGCTGGCCCAGTACGGGCATAATCAGATTGGCCAGGGTGTTGGCTGTCACGGAATTTTCATACAGATTCCGGTTCTTTTCCACAAATCCTTCCTTCGACTGCCGTTCATGGCAGAATATTTTGATCACTTTCTGTCCGCCCAGCATCTCCTCAATATATCCGTTTACGTCCGCCATAGCTGCCTGCTGGCTGGAAAAGCAGCGGATACTTTTCTTTGAAACCACCACAGTAATGATGGCGTCGATCGCTGTAACCGCGACCACAATCAGGGCAAGGAGGCGGCTGTAATAGATCATTACCACAAAGGAGGCTATCGCCGTGATGAGGCAGGAGATGAGCTGGGCCAGAGCGTTGCTGATAAACTGCCGCAGCGTATCCGTGTCGTTGGTGTAATGACTCATCACATCCCCATGGGTATGGGTGTCAAAATATCTGATGGGAAGGCTCTGCATATGATAAAACATATCATCCCGTATCTGTTTCAGACATCCCTGGGAGATGGAAACCATCAGACGGTTGTACAGAAGGGTACAGATAACTCCCAGCAGATAAATGCAGCCCATACCCAGGATTGCGCCAAGCAGTCCGGAAAAATCCGGATTTGCCATGGTAAGAAGCGGAGTAATGTAGTCGTCAATGACGGTCTGGGTGAACATGGAGCCTGCCACGTTGGCGGCGGTGGACAGAACAACCGCCACGCAGACGATGGCGAACAGTATTTTTGAGTGATGGATGATATAGGAGAGGAGCCTGCCAAAAGTGGAACGCTTCTTTACTGTTTTATTC
>DBFBJF010000266.1:0-3923 GCA_048203265.1 Candidatus Merdiplasma sp. | reverse complement strand
CATGCCTTTAGCAGATTTCTGAGAGCTAAGAATATCTAAGACCCCTGCAAATGCACATGAAATAAAATATTTTTCTGAGCTGGCTGTTGGCTGTTGTGATGTTTGGATTGGATATGTGGGAGGTTTTTATGGCTTGGGTTAAGTTTGTGCGTGAGGATATTGAGATAGAGGTGGAGGATGGGATATCGGTACTGGAGGCGGAGATTCAGGCAGGACTGAGGCCGGATGCGCCTTGTGGCGGTCTGGGGAAATGTGGGAAGTGTCTGGTTAAGATTAATGGTGAAGTTGTTAAGGCGTGTCAGATTCGGATTGGTGAAGGTGAGACTTGTGTAGTGGAGACGTTGGACAGGGCTGGCAATGAAAAGATTTTGACGGATGGATTTAACAGAGAAGTTGTGTTTGAACCGGGACTACGGATGGCTCAGGTTGAGCTGGAGAAGGCGAAAACAGGGGAGAAGCGGTCGGACTGGCAGAGGCTGCTGGATACGCTGGCGGAGACAGATGGTGAGGTTGAGCCGGGGCAGATGGAGGTGGATCTGAAGCTGGCGGGTGAATTGTATGGGATGCGCAGGGATTCTGATGAATGGTATGTGATTTACAGTAGACGGCGGATTCTGGAAATGAGGAAGGAAGCTGGTCGGAGGTGTCTGGCAGCGTTTGATATTGGGACGACTACCATTGCGGGGTATTTGCTGGATGGTGCGGATGGGAGGACTCTGGCAGTTGAGAGCAGGATGAATCCGCAGGCGCAGTATGGTGCGGATGTGATCATGCGGGCGAATTATGCGCTGGAGCATGGAACAGAAGCGTTAAGTATGTGTGTTCGGAAAGCTGTTAATGAGATGTTGGGAAGTCTGGCAGAGGATGCAGGGATAAGGAGAGAGGATGTTTTTCAGGTGTGTGTTGTGGGAAATACCTGTATGCATCATCTGTTTCTGGGGATTTCTCCGGCTTCGCTGGTACATGCACCCTATACTCCGGCTGTGAGTGAGAGGCTGGTGCTGAATGCGGGGGATTATGGTCTGGCTGTGCAGGAGCGTGCAGAGTTGATCATGCTTTCGGATATTGCAGGATATGTGGGAGCGGATACCTGTGGATGTCTGCTGGCTATCAGGCAGGATCAGCAGGAAGAGATTTCTCTGATGATCGATATTGGAACGAATGGTGAGATGGTTCTGGGAAACAGGGAGCGGATGGTGACCTGTTCTACTGCGGCCGGGCCTGCTTTTGAGGGTGCGAAGATTGAGTGTGGAATGCGTGGCGCGGCCGGGGCTGTGGATCATGTGAAGTATGAGGATGGGAAGTGGAACTATACAACTGTTGGGAATAAGCCGGCGGTTGGTTTGTGTGGTTCGGGATTGATCGATCTGGTGGCGGGTCTTCTGGATGCTGGAATGCTAGATGAGAATGGTGTGCTGAGAAGCGGACAGGAGAAGCAAGGTGTGTTTATTCTGGTACCGCCAGAGCGGGGCGGTAATGAGAGAGGGGTTTATCTGACTCAGAAGGATCTCGGAGAGGTTCAGCTTGCGAAAGCTGCGATTGCAGCGGGAATTCAGATGCTTATGGAGCGGCTTGGGATTACAGAAGATGATATCTGTTCGGTATATATTGCAGGTGCTTTTGGCAACTATATGGATCCGGTCAGTGCCGGGAAGATTGGCTTGCTTCCGGCGACGCTTGTGAAAAAAGTGAAACCAGTGGGAAACGCTGCTGGTGAGGGGGCGAAGATCGCACTTGTGAATGAGAAGGAAATGCTGAAGATGGATGAGCTGGTGAGAAAGATTGAATTCGTTGAGCTGGCTGCTTCGGCTGATTTTCAGGATCATTTTATTGATGAACTGGGATTTGAGACAGGTGAATGATTTTATCCGCCTGATTGAATTATTGAGAAGTGCAGATTTCTTCTGATAAACTGCGGAGCAGTTATTCGGTGCAGAACTGAGGCGCGAAGAGGATAATTTTATCTGCCTGATGAGGTTGCTATAGATTATACAAGAGAGTAAGGGGTTAGATTATGGATATAAAAAAAATAGAGCAAATGGGAATGGAGCAGGGGTTTTCGCATGTGGTGTTGCTGGATTGTGATACGATTGAGCTGAAGCCGGAGGTTCGACAGATGTGTGCAGCGGATACCTGTCATAAGTATGATAAGTGCTGGAGCTGTCCTCCGGGATGTGGCTCTCTTGAGGAATGTGAAGCGAAAGTCCGGCAGTATAAGTATGGGATTATTGTTCAGACAGTTGGTGAATTGGAGGATGTTTTTGATGGCGAGGGAATGATGGAAACGGAAGCCAGACATAAGGAGTATTTTGTGGAATTTGAGAAGAAACTTCGGGAGATTTATCCGGATATGCTGGCGATTGGTGCGGGATGCTGTACGAAATGTAAGGTCTGTACTTATCCGGATGCTCCATGCAGGTTTCCGAAACAGGCTTTCTCATCGATGGAGGCTTATGGGATGCTGGTAACACAGGTCTGCCAGGCCAATGATCTACAGTATTATTATGGGGATTGTACGATTGCTTATACGAGCTGTTACCTTCTGGAATGAATTTTGGCTACTTTACTGAGAACGGAATGAACAGTAATGTCCTCTGTGGAGGCTACGGAAAGGGAAGTCAGTTTTCGTTGTAAATAACAGTGAGCTATGATAAAATACAGATATTGAAAGCGTAGAGCGTGTTTGAAAAATCAAAAAATCCTTCGCCGCAGGGCGGGGGATTTTTGGCAGAAGGTATTAAGGGTGGCTTGAGGATATGACAGTACTGGAACAGTTAAGAAAAACAATTGAAGACGGACATCCGGGGGAGACAGAGAAGCTGGTGAGGGAGGCATTGAAGCAGCATATTCCTGCAGGGCGGATTGTGGAAGAGGCCATGACTCCGGCTATGCGAACAGTGGGGGAGAATTACAAATCCAATGGAGCGGATATTATTAAAATTCTGGCAGCAGCCCGAAGTGTGCGCAAGGGTTTTGAATTGTTGGAGGAACAGGACTCGCAGTTTGGCAGGAGGAATATCGGAACTGTGATCCTTGGAACGGTGGAAGGTGATCTGCATGATGTAGGTAAGAATCTGGTTGCGATCATGTTTCGTAGTGCCGGATTTAAGGTGATCGATCTGGGAGTGGATATTTCTGAGAAGCAGTTTCTGCGTGCAGTGAAACAGAATCCGGATGTGTCGATCGTGTGTATCTCCTCGCTTCTGAGTACTTCAATCCCGGAGATGGAGCAGGTGGTAAAGTCTCTGAAACGAAGCAGCAGTAAGCATAAATTTAAGATTATGGTTGGTGGAGGTGCAGTAACGGAGCAGCTGGCGAAGAATATGGGAGCAGATGCCTATACAGAGAACTGTATTGAGGCTGTGGAAGTTGCGAAGACGTTTATTGTGTGAGAACCGGGCTGACAGGTGCGTATGAGAAAGACATAGTGTGAGTTAAATTGCTATAGAATTGACTGGTAAAATAGGTGCTTCAATTATGTGACAGGAGGATTGTAGACTTGCAGCTGTCATCAGTTTATTTATATGAAAAAATAAAAGAGAAATATGAAATTACGGAAAGGGGAACTTTATCCGGTTCAGACGGATATCTGCGCCCCTTTTTGTGTTATGAAAAAAAAGAAACATTTCGACATGGGCATGTTTATGTGGTACAGAGATATGACAAAGAGTGGGAATCGGCAGTTCTGACTGCTGAAAATATACTCTGGGTATTTTGTGGGAGAGAGAAAATTGATGCTGCATCAGAAGAGCTTCAGCAGATTCCGTATATTCATATTGCACTTGATAGTCTGAAAGAAATAGCAGAATTTATGAATGATGTGCAGGAGATTTTTGATGCGGCTGATGAATGGGAACGGAAGATTCATGATCTGATGTTAGAACATGCCGGAATGGACAGGCTTTTGCAGGTGACATCGGAAT
>DBFBJF010000265.1:0-9074 GCA_048203265.1 Candidatus Merdiplasma sp. | reverse complement strand
TCCAGAATTTCTGAGAAAAAGCGGTGGGAGCAGCAGCAGGTAAAGGGCAGCCTAACGGCATATTTCAGGATGTCCCTGGAAGAGCTGGAAGCGGAAGAATATCGGGATCCAAAGCAGTTAAAGGGAGATGCCGGTTTTTTTATGGTGGAACAGGATCACGTTCCGGAGCAAATTGCATGGCAGTCAGGATATCAGGTAAAAGAAGCAGATTATAAACTACTGATTGGCCGGCTCTGTGAGCAGATCCCGGAATTGTCCTATCTGGTTCGGGTAGATGTCTTTCTCTGGATTGCTATTGTTACTGGCGGGAAGGACTGTGAAAAAATTGCCATGGCGGTGGAAGAATATTTGAGGGAAAATGCGGCTGAAAGCTTTTCCTTGTACCTTTGCGGAAGGATACATACAGTGATGGAATGCAGAATCCGCTATGAGGAGTTAAAATACCTGACGAAGCAGCGCTATTTTGAGGGCGCCCAGTGCCGGCTGAGGGCGGAACTGCATGAACCGCCGAAAAAAATGCCAAATGTGAAGATGGAAGAACTGTTTCAGATGGCGGACGGATTGTGGGACCGCGAGAAAAACGCGGAGGAACTTTTGGCTGCCATTTTCAAACCGCTGCTTTATCAAAGGGATTTTGATAGTTTTATGAGAATGTGCTGTTATCTTATTCACAGCATGAATGAGAAGATAAAGAGAGAGCCAGCGGTTCAACTATACGATGAGGAGATCCTTTATTTGCTTTCGGCAAAAAGAATCCTCCAGTGGCTCAGGGATAAGATCCTTTTTGTGAGAGATCATCTGCACCCGGATTACTCGCACGCAACGAGAATGGCACTTCATTATATTGATGAAAATTACAGCAATCCTCTGCTGAGTGTGGAAATGATTGCTGCCAATGCGGATCTGAGTGTAAACCGGATGAACGATGTACTGAAAAAAGAACTGGGTAAAACTGCGGGAAAGTATCTGGCGGAGGTACGGGCAGAAAAAGCCTGTCAGCTTTTGGCGAGCGGTATGCCGGTACAAAAGGTCTCCGAGCAGGCGGGCTACAGTTCACCCTCCTATTTTTCCCGGGTTTTTCATAAAATGTATGGAGTTTCGCCCCAGGAATATCAGAAAATGAAGACTCAGGACTAAACGAACAAGGACGAGCGCTTTACTGCAGTATAAAAACTGCCGCAAAAGACGCCACAGGGTATCATCAACCCATAGCGCGCTTTTGCGGCAGCAGTTTTTTCTCAAACTTTTTTAAGAAAATCAGAAGCCATAATTAGGAGCATAGTATTCTGCGGCCATCTGCTTTAAGGAATCCATGTAGGTAACGCAGCCCAGAGTACTCTCATCGCCCAGATCCATGTAGGCAAGGTGCTCAGAGTTGGAATTCAGCCATTCCGGCAGTCCTTCGCCGTTGGGATTTCCAGTCTTGATGAAGTTACTCCAGTAGGAGGTGGTGATGTCAGCCAGCTCGTAATCCCAGTCCTCCCAGTACCTCTGACCGGCGGTATCTCTCAGAGAACCGAAGGTGTACCACAATTCACTGGAGTGCCATGCCCACAGCTCTTCCTCATTTCTTCCGGGCGTGAAGTGAGTGAAAAGATAGATATACACATCACCGGTGTTATATTCCTCCGCCTTTTTGCCGAACAGCATATTGTTGGTCACGGTGAATACACTGTGATTCAGAATACGTGCGGTGTCTTCTGCGGTGGCATCCACTACGCGGCAGGTGTGGGGGAAGTCATACTTGTTGTACAGGTCTTCACCCAGCATATCTTTGTAGTATGCGTAGAAATCGTCGGCGGTTTCCAGATCGGAGAACGTATCCTGAGTAAATTCGCCCAGATCCGTTCCTGCAAGAATGCTGACATTTTCGAAATTGCCGGCTTCGTAGGCTTCCTTCAGAGTAGGATACTGAATAACATAATTGTCGTATACCATGGCCTGAGGCGCGTTTCCGTATTCCGACTCTTCTCCCATAAAGAACTGCGCATCCATGGAGCGGAGTTCTTCCAGGCTCTCATCACCGCTCAATCCAAGGGATTTCAGCCAGTTGATGGAAGTCTCTTCCATTTCTTCTACCGTGCGATAGGTGGTTGTGTACTGCAGGCTTGTCTGCCAGATAGCGCCGTCCAGAAGTTTTGCGGTCTCATCGTTTGCGAACAGTGCGCCGGACTTGGAGGTTCCGCCGGACTGGCCGCCCACAGTAATTCGCTCGGGATCTCCGCCGAAGGCTTCAATATTTTCCACTACCCACTCGATGGCTTTGATCTCATCCATCAGGCCCCAGTTTCCGCTGGCTCCGTATCCGGTCTCTTCATCCAGCTGAGGAAGTGCCATATAGCCGAAGACGCCGAGACGGTGTCCTACTTCCACCACGACCACGCCCTTTTGGGCCAGGGCTTCCGGATTACACTCGATCTCATAGGAGTATCCGTGATTCAGACCGCCGCCGTGGAACCAAACGTAAACAGGCATCTTCTCATCCCCGGTGGTTGCGGAGGTGGCCACATTCAGGTAGAGGCAGTCCTCACTGTACTCAGGAAGTCCTTCATAATAGAAGTCTGTTTTCCAGGGCTCTCCGGCCATGTCATTGGGCCACTGCATGGCCATGGGGGCATACGTGTCAAATACTCTGACCCCGTCCCAGGCTTCCGGATCTTCCGGAGCAGCCCACCGAAGATCACCCACAGGAGGAGCTGCGTACGGGATGCCCTTAAACAGTGTGATTCCGTCTAATTCACCGGCAACTCCCTGAGCCTGTCCATAAGCTGTCTCAACCACGCCGAGACCGGCGGCGTCCGCCTCTTCCGCCAGGCCCGTCACACCAAAGGCGCTGAGAGAAAGAGAGCAGGCCGCCAGTAGCGCGGCGCATTTTGTCAAATAGTTTCGTCTGTTCATAACGTATCCCTCCTTATAATTGAAATGATAATTAAATACTAACATTTTCCTCTGCCATTGCAATCTGACAATTTCACCCCGTGAACGAAAAAATTTCGATTAATTTACAAATTTTCAAAATGAGGTGGAAATTTTAAACAGGGGAAGCGGGAAAAGAGGATGGGAGCGTTGAAAAAATACAAGGATTCTGTTCAAAAAATGCATATGCCAGGGATAAAGTATAAGGCAGGGCGCGTTGATTGTGCTTTCGGCAGAAACATTATAAAAAAGCCGCGAATAAGCCGTGGAGGGAAATGGCCATGGGGTTCGATTGTCCTTCGGGAGAAAACATGATAGAATAGGAAAGAAAAGTTTTGGAGCGGGAGTATGCGGTGCGCATACAGCGCACATACCATTATTCCGCATCCGCAGACAAGAATGAACAGGAGGCCGATAACGATGAGAGATGATAACTGTATTTTTTGTAAAATAGCCAACGGGGAGATCCCTTCCGCCACCCTCTATGAGGATGAGGATTTTCGTGTTATTTTGGATCTGGGGCCTGCCTCAAAGGGCCATGCCCTGATTTTGCCCAAGGAACATGCGGCGAATCTTTATGAGCTGCCCGATGAGCTGGCATCCAAGGCCATGATCGTGGCCAAAAAGGTGGGAACTGTGCTGACAAAGGGCCTGAAGTGCGACGGGTTAAATGTGGTTCAGAACAATGGGGAAGCGGCCGGGCAGACCGTGTTCCACTTCCATATGCACCTGATTCCCAGATATGAGGGGGACCAGGAGCAGGTGAAGCTGACCTGGGAGCCGGGAAAACTGACGGATGAGGTGCGGGACGAGGTGCTGAAGCTGTTTCAGTAACGAGAGGTGCGGAGCAGATGGGAAAATATCAGGCAGTTTTCAGCGATATTGACGGAACTTTTCTCAATTCCAAACATCAGGTTTCCCCTCTGACCAGGGAAGCGGTAAAGCGGCTGCAGGAGAGGGGGATCCCCTTTGTGCTGGTATCGGCCAGAAGTCCGTCAGAGATTGAGCCGATCCTGGAGGAGTGCGGCCTGTCCTGCTCCTTTATCGCCTGCAGCGGCGGGCTCATCCTGGATGAGCGCCGGGACGTACTCTGGGAACAGGGGATGGAGCAGAAAAAGGCGGAGGAGATTGTGGCTTATCTGGAGGAACAGAGATTTCCCCTGGCCTGGTGCGTCTACTCTCTGGATCAGTGGCTTGTAAAGAGCAGGCAGGATCCCAGAATTATCCGTGAGGAAGAGATTGTGGGCATAAAATCCCGTGAGGGAAGCGTTTCCTCCCTGCCAAAGGGGGATAAGGTCTATAAACTGATGTGTATTTGTGATCCGGGATGGACCCTGCAGATCGAAGAAAAAATCCAGGCGCGTTTTCCGGACTGTACTGTGGTGAAGTCTTCCGATATTTTGATTGAGATTATGCCGGGAGGAGTGGATAAGGCCAGGGCGGTGGAGTGGCTTTGCCGGTCCTGGCAGATGGAACCTGCACAGGCGATTGCCTTTGGGGACAACTACAATGATCTTCAGATGCTGCGTCTGTGCCACGGCATAGCCATGGGAAACGCGCCGGAAGAGATCAGAAAACAGACGGCGGCTGTCACCCGCAGCCACGATGAGGATGGTATCTACTGGGCGCTGAGGGAGTTGGAGCTGATTTGAGTAAAAAAGCGGGAGAAAATCTATTCGATTTTGTGGATTTCTTCCGTTTTTTGCGTACTTTAATAAAGCGGGTCTGGACAGAACCATCAGGAACCAAAAACCCGGAGCAGGAGCGATAACAGGTTACAGTAGAAAAAGGCATTATAAGCAATCAGAAAGACTACCACGGATCACGGACTCCACTTTTTGTTTTCTGTCACTTCCTCAATCAGTCCGGCGATCATGGCGATAGCATCACTCTGGCCGCTCTGTTTCATGGCGTCAATATAGACATCCCGGGTTTCGTACAGGTCCAGGATGGAGGACAGCAGGAGCTGATCGGTGAGCTCTTCCTCCCGAAGCACCTTGGAGAAGCCCTGCTGCTGGAAGGATTTGGCGTTGAGAATCTGATCGCCCCGGCTGGCTGCGGCGGGCAGCGGGATCAGAAGATTAGGCTTTCTCAGGGCCAGCAGCTCGCAGATGGCATTGGCCCCAGCTCGGGATACCACCACATCGGCCAGGGCAAACAGATCTGCCAGCTCCTTCTGAATATATTCGAACTGCACATAGCCCTCCGTCCCCTCCAGGGAGGGATCCAGATTTCCTTTTCCGCACAGATGCACCACATGGAAGGTTTTCAGCAGGTCAGGAAGAATTTTGCGGATCGCCGTATTGACTGCCACAGATCCCAGACTGCCTCCGATGACCATCAGCACCGGTTTGCCGGAGGTGAAGTTGCAGAAGCTTAAGGCTGCCAGACGGTTTCCCTGAAGCAGCTCCTGACGAATAGGGGAGCCGGTGAGCACGGCCTTCCCGGCGGGCAGATATTTGACTGTCTCCGGGAAATTGCAGCACACCTTGGTGGCGGCGGGGATGGCCAGCTTGTTGGCCAGGCCCGGAGTCATGTCAGACTCGTGGATGATGGTGGGAATATGGCACCGCTTGGCGGCCTGAACCACAGGAACGGTGACAAAACCGCCCTTGGAAAAGACCACATCGGGCTGCAATTTTTTCAGCAGTTTTTTCGCTTCCCCGAAGCCTTTGAGCACCCGGAAAGGATCTGTGAAATTTTTCCAGTCAAAGTAACGGCGCAGCTTTCCAGAGGAGATCCCATAGTAGGGGATTCCCATCTGCTCAATCAGTTTTTTCTCAATCCCATCGTAAGAACCGATATAATAGATTTCATATCCCAATTCCTTTAATTTAGGCATCAGAGCGATGTTGGGGGTTACGTGCCCCGCCGTACCGCCGCCGGTCAAGACGATTTTTTTCATGTCTTCCTCCTGAATTGTTAATATTCACAGCTATCCCGCCCACATAAGCAGTCTGGTTTTAAAATCTAATTACATAGCTTGTTTTTAGTTTAGCCCTTCCAGTTAAAAAGTCAAGGCAAAAATCAACCGCAGCCATCCTGCCGCACTGTCCGGGGTGGCGGAAACTGCCTTTCCTGCCGGCTGTTCCCTGCCCCGAGACTATACAAAAATCCGGGGATGGGATATAATATTTAAAGGAAGGCCGCATTTGGCTGCTTAACGGGAAGCGGTTCCTATTGCGGCAGTCCGTTAGAAAAGTGAACAGCGAGACAGGGGGTGCTGCATGAAATTAACATTTTTAGGAGCAACACACGAGGTGACGGGAAGCTGTTATTACCTGGAAGCCTGTGATAAGAAAATTCTCATTGACTGTGGAATGGAACAGGGCCAGGATTTGTTTGAAAACCAGCCGCTGCCCATAAAAGCCGGCCAGATTGATATGGTGCTTCTGACCCATGCCCATATGGATCACTCCGGAAAGCTGCCGCTGCTTTACAAGGAAGGATTCCGGGGGCAGATTTTTTCCACGCCGGGAACGGCTCAGCTCTGTCAGATTATGCTGATGGACAGCGCCCATATTCAGATGTTTGAGGCGGAGTGGAAAAACAGGAAGGCCACGAGAGCGGGCAAACCGCTGGTGGAGCCCCTCTACAATACAGATGACGCCCAGGGGGCGATTCGCTGCTTCGTGGGACTGGACTACCAGGCGGAGAAGATCATCGCGCCGGGCATAAAGGTGCGCTTTACGGATGCGGGCCATCTGCTGGGTTCCGCCTCCATCGAGATATGGATCGAGGAGCAGGGAGTGAAAAAGAAACTGCTGTTCTCCGGAGACATCGGCAACCTGAATCAGCCGCTGATCTGCGATCCGGTGTATCCCACGGAGGCGGATTATGTGGTGATGGAATCCACCTATGGAGACCGCAGCCATGAACAGCCTGCAGACTATGCGGTGGAGCTGGCTAAGGTCATACAGAGAACCTTTGACCGGGGCGGCAATGTGGTGATTCCCTCCTTTGCGGTGGGCAGAACCCAGGAGATGCTGTATTTTATCCGGAAGATCAAGGAAGATGGCATGGTGAAGAACCATGACGGCTTTGAGGTCTGGGTGGACAGTCCGCTGGCCATTGAAGCCACCAACATCTTCCGGAAACGGATGTATCAGGATTTTGACCAGGAGGCCAAGGAGCTGCTGGCCAGAGGGGTGAATCCCATCGGCTTCGCGGGGCTGAAAACCTCCGTGACCAGCGAGGATTCGAAAAACATTAACTTTGACCCGAAGCCGAAGGTGATTATATCCGCCAGCGGTATGTGCGAAGCCGGACGGATTAAGCATCATCTGAAACACAATCTGTGGAGACCGGAATGTACGGTACTGTTTGTGGGATACCAGGCGGTGGGAACGCTGGGGCGCAGCCTGCTGGAGGGCGCGGACCATGTGAAGCTCTTCGGGGAGGAGATCGAGGTGAAGGCGGAGATCTGCCGCCTGCCGGGAGTGAGCGGCCATGCGGACAACAAGGGGCTGATGCGGTGGATCATGGCGCTGAAGGATAAGCCCGGTATGGTGTTTGTAACCCACGGGGACGATCTGGTGTGTGAGCTGTTTAAGAACCGGCTGGTGAATGAACTGGGCCTGAACGCCACCGCACCCTATTCAGGGTCCGTATTTGACTTAGCCAGAGGAAAATATGTGCTGGAGACAAAACCCATTCCGGTAAAGAAGGAAGAGAAAGCGGAAGCTCCGGCCGCCAGGGCGTCCGGTATATTCGCCAAGCTGCTTGAGGCTGGCCAGAGGCTGATGGGCGTGATCCGCAAAAACGAGGGAGGAGCCAACAAGGATCTGAAGAAATTTACGGATGAGAGTAATAAGCTGTGCGACAAGTGGGCGCGATAGCGCAGGCCAGATGGGGAGATAGAGACGTGACAAAAAAGAAGAGAAGACTGCTGCCGGCTGTGCTTTTGACCGCGCTGGCATTTAGCCTGTGCGGCTGCGGAATGATGGAGGCGGCCGCGGTGCGGGCCGGGGTGGCGGAGAGCCCTTATTACCAGCTGGGAGACACCTGGTGGGACCACGGAGGAATTGAGGAATATTATTTTAACCAGATTCCCAGCGAGTTGAATGAAATTTACCGGGAGCTCCACGACAGGATCAAAAACTATGAGGATTCGGGAGACCTTTATGCCAGGGTAAGCGCGGATCAGTTCTGGACCGCCTATTATGCCCTGCTGGCGGATCATCCGGAATTCTTCTGGATTGGCACCAGCGCGCAGATCAGCGAGTCGGCCCTCAGCGGCGAGGTGGTGAGCTATCAGCTGTCCACTACCGTGGACCGGGACAGCCGGGACTATCTGCTATCCCAGATTGAGGCGGCGGCGGACGAGTGTATCAATCAGATTAGTCCGGACGCCTCAGATTACGAGAAAATCAAGTTTGTCTATGAGTACCTGATCAACACCACGGACTATAACAGCAACAGTCCGGACAACCAGAACATCCAGAGCGCGCTGCTGAACCATAGTTCTGTGTGTGCCGGGTATTCCAAGGCATTCCAGTATATTCTTCACCGCATGGGGATGTTCTGTACCTATGTGACCGGGTCCACCACAGATGGAGGAGACCACGGATGGAATCTGGTGAGAATCGGCGATAACTACTATCATGTGGATGTCACTTGGGGAGATCCGGTGTTTGTGGGGCAGATAGAGAGCGATTCCAGCGTCTCGGCCATGAACTACAACTATCTGTGCTGCACCGATGCGGAGATTTACCGCACCCACATTCCGGAGGTGAGTGTCCCGCTGCCGGCCTGCACGGATGACAGTTACAATTATTACAAGCTGAATCAAATGTATTACGAGACCTTTGATTACAATACCATTTACAATGCGCTGATGAATTCCGTATGGGCGGATGACAGCTATATTGTGATGAAATTTGGCACCCAGGACGGTTATGAGACAGCCAAGTATGAGCTGTTTCAGAACAATATGCTCAACGATGCGGGGCAATACCTGATGGAAGTATACGGTACCTCCAGCTGGAACTACCGATACCACACCGATGATGAGTTTTACTTGATCACTATATACTGGCACTAGGCGCAGCGCGGGAGGATAGTGTCCGGGCCAGAGACTAAAAACAGTACAAATTTTGAAAAGCTCGCAAAAATAAGTACAAATATTTTTGCGAGCTTTTTTGTTGCCTGTTCTTGAC
>DBFBJF010000264.1:0-12097 GCA_048203265.1 Candidatus Merdiplasma sp. | reverse complement strand
CAGGAGTAATGGTCTCCGCCATGGCTATCACGGGATGCATGAGCGCTTTTGCCGGGGAGACAGAGACAGCAACGGAGGAGTCCGGCGCAGAGGGGGAAGCTGAGGAGGAGACCGAGGCTTATACCGGGGACGCCTCCGATGAGAACACCAGAAACCAGGATGACATCGGCGAGAAGGAGCTTCTGGTGGTAAGCTTCGGAACCAGTTACAACGATAACCGCAAAGCCACCATCGGAGCCATCGAGGATGCTCTGGAGGCCGCTTTCCCGGATTACTCCGTGAGAAGGGGCTTTACCAGCCAGATCATCATCGATCATGTGATGGACCGGGATGGGGTTGCCATTGATAACGTGGAGGAGGCTTTGAACCGGGCCGCCGATAACGGGGTGAAAACCCTGGTGGTACAGCCTACCCACCTGATGAATGGCCTGGAGTACGATGAACTGATGGGAACGCTGGCAGAGTACGCAGATTCCTTTGAGCAGGTGGCAGTTGGAGAACCGCTGCTGACCTCCGATGAGGACTTCCAGGCAGTGGCTTCTGCCATCACAGATGCCACCAGCGAGTACGATGATGGAACCACCGCCATTGTGTTTATGGGACACGGCACGGAGGCAGAATCCAACCAGGTGTACAGCAGAATGCAGGAGATACTCACGGAGAATGGATTTGAAAATTATTACGTTGGAACGGTTGAGGCGGAGCCTGCACTGGATGATGTGATTGCCGCCATGGACGGCAAAGGGTACGAGAGAGTTGTGCTGCAGCCCCTGATGGTGGTGGCAGGTGACCACGCAAACAACGATATGGCCGGCGATGAGGAAGGAAGCTGGAAGACCACGCTGGAGGACGCGGGATACCAGGTTGAGACGGTGCTGACCGGTCTGGGAGAGCTGGAGGCAATCCAGGATCTGTACGTGGAGCATGCGCAGGCTGCCATTGACAGTCTGGCGGAATAGGATGAAAGTCGGCGAAACATGACAGAAAGCCGGAGAAATGTGACAGAAGGAAGGGGCAACGGAAAATAGCAGATGTGGGGATTGTTGTAAGAAACTTTTACGGCAGTCCCCTTTTAGAAATACAGGATGGGAGAAACGCAATGAAAAAAATTCAGAAAATGATCATGATGGCCGCGGTTTGCACGGCAGTGGGGATGATGGGGGCCTGTGCCCAGGCCCAGGAAGAGACAAAAATCCAGACCCAGGAAGCGTCTGCTCAGGCAGAGAACCGTGAGGATGGCGCAGCGGAGCGTAAAGAACAGCAGACGGAGGGGGATGCCGGCCAGGTGGCTTCCCCGGACGAGATGGCGACCCCGGAGGATGTGGTGGAGGACTGGATGGTTCCCATTTACGCGGACGAGCTCAACGATGGCACCTATGATATTGAGGTGGCCTCCAGCTCTTCCATGTTCCGGGTAGTGAGCTGCCAGCTGACGGTGGAGAACGGTGAGATGAGCGCGGTGATGACCATGGGGGGCACTGGGTATCTGAAAGTATATATGGGCACCGGGGAGGAGGCGGCAGAGGCCTCTGAGGATGAAATGATCCCCTTCGTGGAAAATGAGGATGGAGCCCATACCTTTGAGGTGCCGGTGGAGGCCCTGGATATGGGGATTGACTGCGCGGCTTTCAGCAAGAATAAGGAAAAGTGGTACGACCGGGTGCTGGTGTTTCAGTCTGCTTCCCTGCCCGCAGGCGCGCGGAAGGAAGTGGAGATGACCACAGTGGAAGATCTGGGCCTGGAGGACGGTGAGTATATGGCTGAGGCAGAGCTTGAGGGAGGCTCCGGAAGGACAGAGATCGGGTCCCCGGTCAGGATTACCGTGGAGAATGGTCAGGCAGTGGCGGAGATTATTTTCGGCAGTCCCTACTATGACTATGTGATGGTGGGAGACGAAAAATATGAGCCGGTGAACACGGAGGGGAATTCCACCTTCCTGATTCCGGTGGAGGGATTTGACTACTATATGCCCATCACAGCGGATACCATTGCCATGAGTGTACCCCATGAAATTGACTACAGGATCTGTTTTGATTCCGCCACTCTGCAGAAGGCACAGTAGTGGAGGAGAGAACCATGATCAGGCAAAAAAAGAGGAAGAATGCAGGATGAAAAAGAAAGAGTGGAAGAACAGAATGAGATGGAAGGTGACGGGGACTTGCCTGGTCGCGTTTTTTCTGTGCTCCATGACCGCGCTGGGGGCCCCGGAGCTTCCGGGGCTCATCTACGACCACAGCATGGAGCTTCAGTATGCGGAATGCTTTTCGGTGGACTATTATGAGGGGGGATACAGTCTGATCCAGATCAAAGACGGGGATTCCTTCCTGGTGGTCCCCCAGGATCAGGAGGCGCCGGAAGGGCTGGATGACAGCATTGTGGTGCTGCAGCAGCCCATCAGCAGCATTTACCTGGTGGCGACCTCCGCCATGGATTTTTTTGCCTCCCTGGATGGGCTGGACGCCATAAGGCTTTCCGGTACTCAGGCGGAGGGATGGTATGTGGAGGAGGCGAGGGCAGCCATGGAGGCCGGGGATATTCTGTACGCAGGAAAGTACAGTGCCCCGGATTATGAGCTGATTGTATCGGAAAACTGTGATCTCGCCATTGAATCCACCATGATTTATCATACGCCGGAGGTGCAGGAGCGGCTGGAGGAGTTTGGCATCCCGGTGCTGGTGGAGCGTTCCAGCTACGAGGAGCACCCGCTGGGAAGGGTGGAGTGGATGAAGCTGTATGGAGTTCTCCTGGATAAGGAGGAGGAAGCCCAGGCGCTGTTTGACGCTCAGACAGAGAAGCTGGAGGAGGTGCTGAACGGGGAGGATACGGGAAAAACGGTGGCCTTCTTTTACATTAGCTCCAATGGATATGTGAATGTGAGAAAATCGGGAGATTACATATCCAAAATGATCGATCTGGCGGGAGGAACCTATGTGTTCCAGAATCTGGGGGACGGGGACAACGCGCTGTCCACCATGAATATGCAGATGGAGGAATTTTATGCGGGCGCCCGGGAGGCGGACGTGCTGATCTATAACAGCACCATAGACGGGGAGCTGGCAGATCTGGACGCGCTGCTGCAGAAGAGCGAGCTGCTGGCGGATTTTACAGCGGTTCAATCAGGGGATGTGTGGTGTACCACCAGGAATCTGTTTCAGGAGACTTCCGGCCTGGCAGATATGATCGTGGACATCCACAGGATTTTGACTACAGAGGATGACAGTCTGGACCAGACCAACTATCTGTACAGGCTGAAATGATGAGAGAAAGGAACGGATAGGAAAATGGTGCCGGAGAAAGGAGAGAAAAGGATGAACGGACACAATCAACGGAGGGCACAGCAGAGCGGGGATGGACGGGCAGGACGCTGGGGGCTGGTGTTCGTCTGCCTGCTATTTCTGCTGTGTTTCTTTTTTGTGTGGAATATCAATTCCGGAAGCGTGTCCCTGTCGGTGCCTGAGATACTGGACATTATTTTCCGGGGAGGAGGGGATGAGACCTCCCGGAATATTGTCTGGCAGATCCGGCTTCCCCGCATCCTGGCCGCCATGCTTTTGGGCGGGGCGCTGACGGTATCCGGTTTTCTGCTGCAGACCTTTTTCCATAACCCCATTGCCAGCCCCTTTGTGCTGGGTATCTCCTCCGGGGCAAAGCTGACGGTGGCGCTGGTGATGATTTTCCTCCTGCAGAAGGGGATTGTGGTGAGCTCCGGGATGATGGTGATCGCCGCCTTTGTGGGCTCCATGATTTCCATGGGATTTGTGCTGCTGATTTCCAGGCGGGTGTCCAGCATGTCCATCCTGGTGGTCAGCGGTGTGATGATCGGTTACATCTGCTCGGCGATTACCGATTTTGTGGTGACCTTTGCCGATGATTCCAATATTGTGAATCTCCACAACTGGTCCATGGGCAGCTTTTCCGGCACAAGCTGGAGCAGCGTGCAGGTGATGGCGGTGATTGTGCTGCTCACCTCCGTGATTGTATTTTTCATGTCAAAGCCCATCGGAGCCTACCAGCTGGGGGAGGTATATGCCCAGAATATGGGAGTGAACATTAAGCTGTTCCGGGTGCTTTTAGTGCTCCTATCCAGCATCCTGTCAGCCTGTGTCACCGCCTTTGCGGGCCCGGTCTCCTTTGTGGGGATTGCGGTGCCCCATATTGTGAAAAACGTGATGAAAACCTCAAAGCCCATCCTGGTGATGCCGGCCTGTTTTTTGGGGGGCGGGGTATTCTGCCTGTTCTGCGATCTGATTGCCAGGACGGTGTTTGCCCCAACGGAGCTTAGCATCAGCTCAGTGACGGCTGTGTTTGGAGCGCCGGTGGTGATTTGGATTATGGTGCGGAGGCGAAAGACAGCAGAATGAAAGACTACTTTTTTTATGCGGACAGCATGACGGTGGGGTATGACGGAACCCCTCTGATTAAAGAAATAAAAATAGAACTGAACCGGGGGGAGATCCTGACCCTCATCGGACCCAACGGGGCAGGAAAATCAACGATTTTAAAGAGTATCACCCGGCAGCTTCGCCTGCTGGGAGGCACCGTGTGGCTGGATGGCCAGAACCTGCACCGCATGGGCGGCAAAGAGCTGGCAAAAAAACAGGCGGTGCTGCTTACCGGGCGGATCCATCCGGAACTGCTGACCTGCCAGGATGTGGTGGCCACGGGCAGATACCCCTATACGGGAGCTCTGGGGCTGCTGGGGGAGGAGGACCGCAGGAAAGTGCGGGAGGCCATGGAGATGGTACATGCTCTGGATCTGCGGGACCGGGATTTTAACGCCATCAGCGATGGACAGAAGCAGCGGATTATGCTGGCCCGGGCCATCTGCCAGGAGCCGGAACTGATTGTGCTGGATGAGCCCACCTCCTTTTTGGACATCAAACATAAACTGGAATTTCTGGTTATCCTGAAAAAGCTGGTGCGGGAGAACGGGGTGGCAGTGATCATGTCCCTCCATGAGCTGGATCTGGCCCAGAAAATTTCTGATCAGGTTATCTGCGTCAAGGGGGACCGGATTGCCAGATACGGAACGCCGGAGGAGATTTTTACTCCTGAGTATATCGGGGAGATGTACGATATGGAGACAGGGGCCTACAACGCGGCCTTTGGCTGCGCCGAGCTTCCGGCGCCCCAGGGGGATCCCAGGGTATTTGTGATTGCCGGCGGGGGAAGCGGCATTCCGGTATTTCGCAGGCTGGCCAGGGAGGAGGTACCCTTTGTGGCAGGCATACTCCACAAAAATGATGTGGACTATGAGGCGGCCCGGTATCTGGCGGCCCGGGTGGTAGCCCAGGAGGCTTTTGAACCCATCGGGGAGGAGGCCTGGGAACAGGCGCTTTCGTGGATGAAGCGGTGCGGGCAGGTGATCTGCACCCTGGACCGGTTTGGCACCTTCAATCAGAAAAACAGGGAGCTGGCCGTCTGGGCAGAAAAACAGGGCCTGCTGAGGAAAGAATGAGAAATGAGGAATAAGGGACGGGGCTGCTGCACCATGTTGCGGCAGCCCCTGCCATTGTGTTATGATGTAAAAAAGGAGGACAATCTATGGGGAAGGAAAAGCTGATTACGGTGACGGACACCCGGAGGAAAGAGCGGATCCAGGAGATTTTGGCGTTCCACGGCATCCCGTATTCTGTCAGGATAAAGCAGGTATATCCGAGAAACCTGTTCGACAATTCGATGATGGGAGGCGCAGGGGGAAACACTGTGAAATACAACTATATCTTCTATGTGGAGAAAAGTGTCGCGGAGCGGGCGCGGGAGCTTGTGCAGGCAGCGCAGGGGTAATCAGAAGCAGCCCCTTTTTGGCGGGTTCCTGTAAGAGCTCCAGGGAACTCAGCAGGAGAACTCAGGAAGAAG
The DNA here is from genome assembly GCA_048203265.1 of Candidatus Merdiplasma sp. GTDB lineage: Bacteria > Bacillota > Clostridia > Lachnospirales > Lachnospiraceae > Merdiplasma. The sequence goes on along the minus strand of DBFBJF010000264.1, from coordinate 6,238 downwards.
TTACTATTCACAGCCTCCCCGCCCACATGCGCACTCGTCGCCTCTTCGAGGCTCCAATCCCGCTCCTTGCGGAGCTAAGGAAGCGCTGATGAAATCAGCACTTCCTTAGCTGCTCCGCAGGATGCGCACGGATTTGCAGTAGAAAATACCGCTTTGCGGCGCAAATCCGGCGCGGGAAACGCTTTCATCAGCGTTTCCCTGGACTGCTTATGTGGGCGGGGTGACTGTTTCACAGTCTGGTTTCAGAATTGACAACAGATGTTTACGTGCAAGCACGACGCACCTGCTGTCAATTCTGAAACGGCTGTGAATAGTAACAGGAAGAAACATGTGGCGGATGGAGTCTGAATGTGATATGATACAAATTATGGATCATTTTAGAGAAAATCCTGTCCCTGGACAGGATCTTTTCTTTCAATCATTATACTGGAGGAACGCAGATGAGAGAAGGGATACGCATCGGCAGCCGGGAGAGCAGGCTGGCGGTGGTTCAGAGTCAGATTGTCATGGATTATATCAGGGAGCACCATCCCCACCTTAGGGTGGAGCTTCTCACTATGAAAACCACAGGGGATAAGATTTTGGACCGGACGCTGGATCAGATCGGGGGAAAAGGGCTGTTTGTAAAGGAACTGGACCGGGCGCTGCTGGAGCGGCGAAGCGACCTGTCCGTGCACAGCCTGAAGGATATGCCTATGGAGCTGCCGGAAGAGCTTCCCATTTTGGCCTACTCCCGGCGGGAGGATCCCAGGGATGTGCTGGTTCTGCCGGAGGGAGCCGGCCAGATGGATGAGAGCCTTCCCATCGGGTGTTCCAGCAGACGGAGGGTCCTGCAGCTTCAGGAACTGTTTCCCGGCGTGAAATTTGAACCGGTGCGGGGAAATCTGCAGACCAGGCTGAGAAAGCTGGAGGAGGGCCGGTACGGAGCCCTGGTTCTGGCGGCAGCGGGGCTGAAGCGTCTGGGAATGGAGGACCGCATATACCGCTATTTTTCCGTAGATGAGGCTATTCCGGCAGCAGGCCAGGGCACACTGGCCGTCCAGGGCCGCGCAGGGGAGGACGGTTCCTTCCTGGAAGGGTTTGAGGATCCTCAAAACCGGCTGGCCTCTCTGTGTGAGCGGGCCTTTGTCAGGGAGCTGGATGGAGGCTGCAGCTCGCCGGTGGCCGCCTACGCGGAGGTGGCGGGAGATGAGATACTGCTGCGGGGCCTTTATTATGACGAGAAGACTGGAAAGTACGTGAGAGGAGCCGGCAGGGGAAGCGCGGCGGAGCCGGAAATGCTGGGGATTCGTCTGGCCGGGGAGCTGAGAGCAAAATGTACTGACCAGGCGGGGGAAGGAGAGTTGGACAGATGACAGGTAAGGTTTGGCTGGTGGGAGCAGGCCCGGGAGATCCGGGACTATTTACCCTGAAAGGGCGCCAGGTGCTTCAGAGAGCGGATGTGGTGGTTTATGATGCCCTGGTGGGCGAGGGCGTGCTGGGGATGATCCCCCGGGAGGCTTGTCTGATCAATGTGGGAAAGCGGGCCAGCAATCACACCATGCCCCAGGAGCAGATCAATCAGGTGCTTTTGGAGCAGGCCCGGGAAGGGAAGCAGGTGGTGCGCCTGAAGGGAGGAGATCCCTTCCTGTTTGGACGGGGCGGCGAGGAGCTGGAACTTTTGAGCCGTGAGGGGATCCCCTTTGAGGTGGTGCCCGGCGTCACCAGCGCCCTGGCTGTGCCGGCCTACAATGGTATTCCGGTGACCCACCGGGACTACTGTTCCTCCCTTCACATTATTACGGGCCATAAAAAACAGGGGGAACCATACAATATCGATTTTCAGGCTCTGGTGCGCACAGGGGGAACCCTGGTGTTTCTCATGGGAGTGTCTGCCCTGGGGGACATCTGCCGGGGACTTTTGAAGGCGGGCATGGCGGCGGATATGCCGGCGGCGCTGCTCTCAAAGGGGACCACAGCCGGACAGAGGCGGATTGTGGCCACAGTGGGGACTCTGGAGGAGGAAGTGGCGCGTCGGGGTGCGGTGACCCCTGCCATCATTGTGGTGGGACGGGTGTGCGCCCTGGAAAAGGAATTTTACTGGTACGAGAGAAAACCCTTGGCGGGAAAGAAGATTCTGGTGACCAGACCCAGGGAGCTGTCCTCCCAGATGGCGGAAAAACTGCGGGAGCGGGGGGCGGAGGTGCTGGAGCTTCCCGCCATCCGCACCGTGCCCATCCGGCCCAATCCGCAGCTGGAACAGTGCCTGGAGCGGAGCGGGGAGTACGACTGGATTGCCTTTACCAGCCCCACCGGAGTGAGAGTTTTCTTTGACTGTCTGATGGAGCAGTGGGATGTGCGGCGGATTGCCGGGGCCCGCTTCGCGGTCATCGGCAGCGGCACCGGAAAGGCCCTGAAGGAGAGAGGATTTCAGGCGGATTTGATGCCGGAGACCTACGATGGGGCCAGTCTTGGCCGGGCGCTGGCAGAGGTTTGCCGCCCCGGGGAGCGGGTCCTGATTCCCAGGGCAGCTCTGGGGACCCAGGAGCTGCTTCGGGAACTTCAGGCTGTGCCACATCTTCTGGTGGATGACGTTCCCACCTATGAGACGGAGTATGAGACTTCTCCCCTGATCGATGAGCGGGCCCAGCTGGAATCGGGGCAGATTGATTACGCGGTGTTTACCAGCGCCTCTACGGTGCGGGGATTCGCCCGGGCGGTGGAAGGTCTGGATTTTTCAAAGGTCCGGGCTGTCTGCATTGGCAGGCAGACCAGGGCTGCCGCTGACGCGCTGGGAATGCGGACCTGGGTGTCGGAGCGGGCTTCCATGGATTCCGTGGTGGAGCGCCTGGAGGAGCTGGCGGCGGATGAAGAAGAAAGCGGTAAGTAAGAAGGAGAGGATAGAAGATGGAATTGGTAAAAAGACCCAGAAGAATCAGAGGAAAGGATACCCTGCGCAGAATGGTGCGGGAGACCAGAATGGATAAATCATCCCTGATTTATCCCATGTTTGTGGTGGAGGGAAGCGGCATCCGGGAGGAGATTTCCTCCATGCCGGGACAGTACCGGTGCAGTGTGGATCAGCTTGGCCGGGAGCTGGAGCAGGTGCTGAAGGCCGGAGTGGACAAAGTGATGCTGTTTGGCATTCCCGACCACAAGGATGAGGTGGGAAGCGGAGCCTACGATGAAAACGGCATTGTGCAGAAGGCGCTGCGGGAGGCGAAAAAGAATTTCCCGGAGCTGTACCTGATCACGGATGTTTGTATGTGCGAGTACACCTCCCATGGCCACTGCGGACTGCTGCGGGGAGAGTATGTGGACAATGATTCCACGCTGGAGCTGCTGGCCAGGACGGCGCTCTCCCACGTACAGGCGGGAGCGGACATGGTAGCCCCCTCGGATATGATGGACGGGAGAGTGGCAGCCATTCGCCGGAAGCTGGACGAGAGAGGCTTTGTGGAGATACCTATTATGTCCTATGCGGTGAAATACGCATCCTCCTTCTACGGCCCCTTCCGGGAGGCGGCGGATAGCGCGCCCTCCTTCGGGGATCGGAAGAGTTATCAGATGGACTACCACAACCGGAAAGAGGGACTGAAGGAGGCCCTGATGGATGTGGAAGAAGGAGCGGACATCATTATGGTGAAGCCCGCCATGTCCTATCTGGATATTGTCCGGGAAGTGTCGGACGCGGTCAATCTTCCGGTGGCGGCCTACAGTGTCAGCGGTGAGTACGCCATGGTGAAAGCGGCGGCAAAGATGGGCTGGATCGAGGAGGAAAAGATTGTGTGTGAGATGGCGGCTTCTGTGTACCGAGCTGGAGCAGGGATCTATCTCACTTACTTCGCCAAGGAACTGGCAAGATATATGGATGAAGGGAGAATCGGATGATGACAAAATCAGAGGAGCTGTTTGAGCGGGCGGTGAAATGTATTCCCGGCGGAGTGAACAGCCCGGTGCGGGCTTTTGGATCGGTGGGAGAGACGCCGCGTTTTATTACCAGGGCAGACAAGGCCTATCTGTACGATGAGGACGGCAGCGCCTATCTGGATTTTGTGGGATCCTGGGGCCCCATGATTCTGGGACATAACCATCCGGCGGTGCTGGAGGCAGTGGTGGAGGCTGCCAGATCGGGCCTGAGCTTCGGGGCGGCCACCCGCAGGGAAGTAGAGATGGCGGAGCTGATCTGCCAGATGGTTCCCTCCATCGAAATGGTGCGCATGGTAAACTCCGGCACGGAAGCAGTGATGAGCGCAGTCCGCACAGCCAGGGGATTTACCGGAAGGAATAAGATTGTGAAATTTATGGGATGCTATCATGGACACTCGGACGCCATGCTGGTGAAGGCGGGATCCGGTGTGATGACCCAGGGAATTCCGGACAGCGCGGGAGTTCCCGCAGGCTGTACGGAGGATACCCTGTCAGCGGTGTACAATGATCTGGAAAGCGTGGAGGCCCTCTTTGAGGCGAACAGGGATCAGATCGCGGCAGTGATTGTGGAGCCTGTGGGAGCCAACATGGGAGTGGTGCCGCCAGAGCCGGGCTTTCTGGAGGGACTGCGCCGCCTGTGCACCGAGCAGGGCGCGCTGCTGATTTTTGACGAGGTGATTACCGGTTTCCGCCTGGGAGCGGACGGCGCCCAGGGCTACTTTGGCGTGACGCCGGATCTCACCACCTTCGGCAAGATCATCGGAGGAGGCATGCCTGTGGGTGCCTACGGAGGATCCAGGGAGATCATGTCCATGGTGGCACCGTCAGGGCCGGTTTACCAGGCGGGAACGCTGAGCGGCAATCCCGTGGCTATGGCGGCGGGAATGGCTCAGCTTACCATCTTAAAGGAACATCCGGAGATGTATCGGAAGCTGAATGAGACCGGAGACTGGTTTTTCGGTGAGATGGAGCGGATATTAAGGGAGGCCGGAATGCCCTGGCAGGTGAACCATGTGGGTTCCTTGGGCTGCGTGTTCTTTACCGCTGAGCCGGTGAAAAATTATGCGGCGGCAAAAACCTCCGATGTGAACAAGTACGCGGATTATTTCCGGTATATGCTGCATCACGGCATTTATCTGGCACCCGCTCAGTTCGAGGCCATGTTCCTGTCAGATGCCCATACTAGGGAAGACCTGGAAAACATGCTGGACGTGTTCCAGGCCTATGTGATGAAGACGAGAAAGAAGTGACGGTTTGGAAGAGACCGCAGGAAGGAGAGAAGATCTATGAAGAAAAAACTCTATAAATCCAGAGACAACCGGATGGTCTGCGGCGTCTGCGGAGGGATTGCGGAATATTTTGGCATTGATCCCACCATTGTACGCCTGATCTTTGTATTTTTAGGCCTCTGGGCCTTTACCGGAATCCTTTTTTATCTGATTGCTGCTGTAGTGATTCCTTATGAAGATTAAGGGGTCAGCGGATGATTCCGGTTACCACGCCCAGCTTTACCCAGTTCATTAGGTCGGCCACATTTTCATTGTCGATGACGTACGTTCTGCCCCTGTCTGCCAGGGGCAGAAGTTTTGTATATCGGCCCTCTTCCCTGACCTGGCGAAAGATCAGACGGATGTATCCCTCATCCTTCCAGGCATAGACGCCGATCTCTCCGTCCGCTGGCTCATCGTTGAGTACCAGGAGAATATTGCCCTTCACGTAGCGGGGACTCATGCGGTTATCGGGAAGGCGAAAGCCAAAATAGGACATGCCTTCCTGAAAAGAGCTGCGAAAGGAGAGCTTTTCCATTTTGGTATCATCCAGCCGGTCATCACACAGCAGATCCGGATCCAACAGATAGCTGGTCCTGTCATATTTTAAGTCTGTATAGGGGATTTCCCTGCATTCCCGCCCGGAAATGTGAAGCTTTTCCAGAACATTGAGCACATTGGTGAGAACCGTCCGGTCATAATCGGAAATATGGGAGATCCGTTTATACAGCTCCAGATTTTCACTGTGATCCCCCAGAATTTCCATAATAGGCGTTCTTGTGGCCCGGGCAATGCGCAGGATAGTATAAACATCAATTTTCTTCACATCAAGTGCAATGATTCGCTTCACTGTCATATAGGGAATATCACATTTCTCCGCAAATTTCGCAATAGACAGATTCCACTTACTGCAGTAATTCCCGATAAAATCGGAAACGTTTTGATTAATTTCATGGTTCACCAGCATAAAAGGACACCTCTCATTTTTGTTAAAAAATATCAGAAATTATTCGATAAATTGGTGCAGAAAAATAACAGAAATTATGATAAATATATACGTG
>DBFBJF010000263.1:0-4610 GCA_048203265.1 Candidatus Merdiplasma sp. | reverse complement strand
AGCCAAAATAGATAATTTATTCACAAATGAACTGAAAAAAATACAATTTAATTTGGTAATTTTCTTGACGGAAAGTATAATTATGGTAAAATAGAACTGTGATTAACTCGTCAGAAGATAACTGCCCATTTCAGAGTAGCTTTTTTGGCCTGCCCATTTTCCGGCAGCTATGTTCTGACGGGTTGATCGAACAACAAAATATGTTTAGGAGGAATGTGCAACATGACAAAGTGGGTTTATATGTTCACAGAAGGAAACGCGGGAATGCGCAATCTGTTGGGCGGCAAAGGGGCGAATCTCGCCGAAATGACAGGTCTGGGCCTTCCGGTTCCTCAGGGATTTACCATTACAACGGAGGCATGCACACAGTACTACGAAGACGGAAGAAAAATTAATGATGAGATAATGGGCCAGATTATGGACGCCATTACGAAACTTGAGGGGGTTACCGGGAAGAAATTCGGAGATAAGGAGAACCCCCTTTTAGTTTCCGTTCGTTCCGGAGCCCGGGCGTCCATGCCGGGTATGATGGACACCATCCTGAATCTGGGACTGAATGAGGAGGTGGTGGAAGTGCTGGCGGCCAAGTCCGGCAATCCCCGCTGGGCCTGGGACTGCTACCGCAGATTCATCCAGATGTTCTCCGATGTGGTGATGGAGGTGGGCAAGAAATACTTTGAGGTGCTCATCGATCAGATGAAGGAGAAAAAGGGCGTGACCCAGGATGTGGATCTGGACGCCGATGATCTGAAGGCTCTGGCGGAGCAGTTTAAGGCAGAGTACAAGGCAAAGATCGGAGAGGACTTCCCCACAGATCCCAAGGTACAGCTGACGGAGGCCATCAAGGCCGTGTTCCGCTCCTGGGACAACCCCAGAGCCAACGTATACCGCCGGGACAATGATATCCCCTACTCCTGGGGAACCGCGGTAAATGTTCAGATGATGGCGTTCGGAAACATGGGCGATGACTGCGGCACCGGCGTTGCCTTCACCAGAGACCCGGCCACCGGTGAGAACGGACTGTTCGGCGAATTCCTCACCAACGCCCAGGGCGAGGATGTGGTGGCAGGTGTGCGTACCCCCATGCATATTTCCGAGATGAAGGACAAATTCCCGGAGGCATTCGCCCAGTTTCAAGAGGTGTGCAGAATTCTGGAGACCCACTACAGAGACATGCAGGATATGGAGTTTACGGTGGAAAACGGCAAGCTGTATATGCTGCAGACCAGAAGCGGAAAGAGAACCGCCAAGGCGGCGCTGAAGATTGCCTGCGATCTGGTGGATGAGGGCATGAGGACGGAGAAAGAGGCAGTGGCTATGATCGATCCCAGAAATCTGGACAGCCTGCTGCATCCCCAGTTTGACGCGGCAGCCCTGAAGGCGGCCACACCGGCGGCCAGAGCGCTGGGAGCATCCCCGGGAGCGGCCTGCGGCAAAATTGTATTTTCAGCGGAGGATGCCAAGGCCTGGAATGCCAGAGGAGAGAAAGTGGTTCTGGTGCGTCTGGAGACCTCTCCCGAGGACATTGAGGGAATGAAGAGCGCTCAGGGTATCCTCACTGTGCGGGGCGGCATGACCAGCCATGCGGCTGTGGTGGCCCGCGGAATGGGAACCTGCTGCGTATCAGGCTGCGGCGACATTACCATGGATGAGGAGAACAAGAAATTTACTCTTGCCGGCAAGGAGTACCATGAGGGTGACTGGATTTCCCTGGACGGCTCCACCGGATGCATTTACGATGGCGTGATTCCCACGGTGGATGCCACCATTGACGGAGAATTCGGACGTATCATGGGATGGGCGGACAAATACCGCAGACTGCAGGTGCGTACCAACGCGGATACGCCCCACGATGCCAGAAAGGCCAGAGAGCTGGGAGCAGAGGGTATCGGTCTTTGCCGCACCGAGCATATGTTCTTTGAAGGAAACCGCATTGACGCGTTCCGTGAGATGATTTGTTCCGAGACGGCAGAGGAGAGAGAGGCTGCCCTGGAGAAAATCCTCCCCGAGCAGCAGGGAGACTTTGAGAAGCTGTATGAGGCCCTGGAGGGCAATCCGGTGACCATCCGCTTCCTGGATCCGCCTCTCCACGAGTTCGTTCCCACTGAGGAGGCGGACATTGAGAAGCTGGCCAAGGCACAGAATAAGACGGTGGAAACCATCAAGGCAATCATCGATTCTCTCCACGAGTTCAACCCCATGATGGGACATCGCGGCTGCCGTCTGGCGGTGACCTATCCGGAGATCGCGGCCATGCAGACGAAAGCGGTGATCCGCGCTGCCATCAATGTGCAGAAGGCTCATCCGGACTGGAAGGTGGTTCCTGAGATCATGATCCCTCTGGTGGGCGACAACAAAGAATTGAAGTACGTGAAGAAGACCGTGACCTCCACAGCGGATGCCGAGATTGCGGCAGCAGGCGTGGAGCTGAAGTATCAGGTGGGTACCATGATCGAGATCCCCAGAGCGGCTCTGACGGCGGACGAGATTGCCAAGGAGGCGGATTTCTTCTGCTTTGGAACCAACGATCTGACTCAGATGACCTACGGTTTCTCCAGAGACGATGCCGGCAAGTTCCTGAATGCTTACTATGACGCGAAGATTTTTGAAAATGATCCCTTCGCCAAGCTGGATCAGAACGGCGTGGGCAAACTGATGGAGATGGCCATTAAGCTGGGCAAGGCAGTGAATCCCAACCTGCATCTTGGCATCTGCGGCGAGCACGGCGGAGATCCGTCCTCTGTGGAATATTGCCATAAAATCGGCCTGGATTATGTATCCTGCTCACCCTTCCGTGTACCGATTGCCAGACTGGCAGCGGCGCAGGCGGCCATCGCCGAGGAAGAGGGCAAGTAATTCAGACCATAGAAAAGACCTGCATGTGAAAGAGAAGCGAATATAGAGATTGGCACGGGGCTGCCGCACAGACTTGCGATTGTTTTCTGCATCCGAATGTCAGAAGGCACTGGGGTAAGGAGCGCGGCAGCCCTGCGTGCATCCTGCCATCCGGCGGATCCGGTAGCTTGATGCTGAGATGCTTGCCGAAACAGTATGACATCCCGAGGCGAAAGTGGTATAATGCCAGGAAAGACAGGGCGAGGAACGGGTAGGGATGAAAAAACAGGTTTTGCAGGAAAATTTAATTTATGAGATTTTATCTGTGGTGGAGGAAATCCCTGAGGGCAGGGTGGCTACTTATGGGCAGATTGCCAGGCTGATCGGCAGAGAGAAGAACGCCAGGCTGGTGGGAAAGGTTCTTTCCATGGCGGAGTATTACGGAGCATATCCCTGCCACAGAGTGGTAAACCATGCCGGAAGGCTGGCTCCGGGATGGGTGGAGCAGGGGTTTTTGCTGGAACAGGAGGGGGTGGAGCTGAAGGATCCCCACCATGTGGATTTGAAGCGGTATCAGTGGGATTGCTGAGGGAGGAGAGTGCAATGGAACTTAACAGTTGGATGGAAGCATTTTTGCAGGCCCTGGAACAAACTTTCGGAGCGAGAATCTGGTTTGTGGGACTGCAGGGCAGCTATGGAAGAGGGGAGGCCACGGAGACCAGCGACATTGATATGGTGGTGATTCTGGACCGGGTATGCATCGGAGATATTCAGGCGTATGGGCGTATGCTGGACGGACTGCCATGCAGAGAGCTGGCCTGCGGTTTTTTTTCGGGAAAAGAGGAACTGTTTTCCTGGGAGCCGTCGGATCTGTTCCAGTTTTACTATGACACGAAGCCTATTCGGGGCAGTTTAGAGGAGCTGTTATCAAAGATTGATGGGACTGCCCTAAATCGGTCCATCAAGATTGGAGTCTGTAATATCTATCACGGCTGTGTCCACAATATGCTGTACGAAAAGAGCGATGAGATTCTATATAGTCTTTATAAGTCCGCTTCCTTTGTGGTACAGGCAATCTGCTTTCAGCAGACCGGACGGTACCTGTCCGCCAGGCAGGAGCTGCGTCACGAGGTAAAAGAAAGCGAGAGACAGATTTTGGAAACATTTGCTAATCTGAGGCAAGGAGAAAAGATTGTGTTTGGGGAGATGTCCGGCCTTCTCTTCGAGTGGTCTCAGGGCTGGGTGAAACAGCTGAAGTGAAGAAGTCAGGTGACCGGATAGCAATGGGAGGTGCCGCCATAGGTTTTGCGGCACCTCCCATTGATATAACCGGAAGCCCATTGCCTCCTTTATTCTCTTGAACAGTGAGCGGGAAGGCGAGATCAGAAATTTACGCTCCCCTCTCCGCCCATCATGGCGGTCAGTTCCTCGATCCGCTCCAGCGGGAAGGGCGGCTGGCCCAGGGGCTTCATGGCGATGGACATCAGCTTCATGGGATTATCGTCTGCAGCGGTCCGGTTGGAGCTCAGAGCGCCGCACCGGCGGCAGCGGTGGATGATGGCCCATTCGCCGCTCTTTCTGACCCATACAGCCACCGGATCCATGATACTTCCGCAGTCAGAGGCCCGGTCCCCCGGTTCCTCATCCACGTGCAGGCTGCACAGACAGTTAGGGCAGTGATTGCGATGATTGCTCCCTGCGCCTGCGGATACCACCGGCCGTCCGCAGTTTTTACAGATAAAGCTGTCGGTGCAGGGATGTGTCTTGTAATAACC
>DBFBJF010000262.1:0-6202 GCA_048203265.1 Candidatus Merdiplasma sp. | reverse complement strand
AAAAGGGTTGATGGCTGAAAACAAATCGTTGATCGATAAAAAATGAAAAGGATGGTAGAATACAGTCAACCATGAACCCTCTGGTTATGAGACAAAGGATCTGTTGCGGCAAAAAGGTGCGGCCGTGACAGGTCCTTTGCTGTTAATCAGGTTCATCTGTCTGGTTGATACTCCTCCACGATCTGTTGATACCGGTGAGGGGAAAAGATTCTGTATAATGAAAGGACAAGGAAAACAGTGTCGTATACTAGGAGGTTATGGAATGGGAGATTTTAAACTGACGACAGTGGAAGAATTTGAAGCGGCCACCGAACGGCTGCTGGAGACAGGAAAAAAGGTGGGGGCTGATTCATGGCAGCTTCGGGTAAAAAATCAGACGCCCCACTGCAGATTTGGAGAACAGGGTATCTGCTGCAGAATCTGTTCCATGGGGCCCTGCCGGATTACCCCGAAGGCACCCAGGGGAATCTGCGGCTGTGACGCCCACGGAATTGCGGGAAGAAATTTCCTGAGATTTACAGCCGGCGGCGCGGCCACCCACTCGGATCATGGGCGGGAGATCTGCCATACCTTACATACCGTGGCCCCGGACGGAAACTATAAGGTGAAGGATCCGGAGAAGCTGATCCGCATTGCCAAGGAGTGGGGTGTGGAGACGGAAGGAAAGGATATTTATGATCTGGCCCACGAGATGTCAGAGCTGGCCCTGCTGGAGTACGGAAAACCCTTCGGGGTGCAGCGGTGGCTGAAGCGGGCGCCGGAGCATACCCAGAAGCTGTGGAGGGACGCGGAGATTGAGCCAAGAGCCATTGACCGGGAGGTTTCCACTGCCATGCATATGACCCACATGGGCAACTCCAGCAAGCCCGAGGCCCTGGTGCGCCAGTCCCTGCGGTCTGGTATGTCCGATGGCTGGGGCGGATCCATGTGCGGAACGGAGTTCTCGGACGTGATGTTTGGCACACCCAAACCCGTGGATACGGAGGCAAACCTGGGAGTCATGAAGGAGGACATGGTGAATATCATTGTGCATGGTCATGATCCTTCCTTATCTGAGATGATCTGTGAGTACTCCGAGGATCCGGAAATGATTGAGCTGGCCAAGTCCGTGGGAGCCAAAGGCATCAATGTGGCCGGCGTGTGCTGCACCTCCAACGAGGTGGCCATGCGCCGGGGCGTTCCCATGGCGGGCAACTTCCTGCAGCAGGAAAACGTGGTGCTCACCGGAGCCTGCGAGGCCATTGTGGTAGACGTGCAGTGTATTTTTCCGGCTCTTGGACCCCTGAGCAAGTGCTTCCACACGAAATTTATTACCACCTCCCCCATCGCCCAGATGCCGGATTCCGATTTTATCCGGTTTCACGCCGAGACGGCAGGGGAGAACGCCAAGCTCATTGTGCGCACGGCGGTGGAGAACTTTGTCAACAGGAAGCCGGAGTTGGTGTACATTCCCCAGCTGAAACAGAAGGCCACGGTGGGCTTCTCCACTGAGGCCATTGTGAAGGTGCTGGACGGGGTAACCAATTCCCAGGTGGATCAGACGGGAACCACCAAGCCGCTGATTGACTGCATCACCTCCGGCGTGCTCCGGGGCGCGGCCGCCATGGTGGGCTGCAACAATCCCCGCGTCCGGGCCGACCACGCCCACATTGAGCTGATGAAGAAGCTGATTGCTAATGACATTATTGTGATTCTGTCGGGATGTTCCGCCCAGGCGGCAGCCAGGGCCGGCCTGATGGACAAGGAGGCCAAGAATCTGTGCGGAGCAGGTCTGAAGCGGGTCTGCGAGCTGGCGGATATTCCGCCGGTCCTTCATATGGGATCCTGCGTGGATATTTCCCGTATGATGGTGCTGGCCTCCAAGCTGGCGAAGGATTCGGGACTGAACATCTCCCAGCTTCCCCTGGTGGGCTGTGCCCCCGAGTGGATGTCTGAGAAGGCCGTTTCCATCGGCAACTACGTGGTTGCCACAGGGATTGATACCTTCCTGGGCGTGGAGCCTCAGGTGTCCGGTTCCGATCAGATGGTATGGTGGCTGACCGAGGGGATCCGGGACTGGGTGGAGGCAGCTTACACCATTGAGACGGATATTGAGAAGCTGGGCGATGCCATGATCGCGAGAATAGAGGAAAAGAGAGCGGCGCTGGGGATCTGATGAGGGACGCCTGGAGCGGACTTCTTTCCGCTGACTGTTTTGCCATTGTCAGGAGTGACCTTAGCCTGACCGTATAAGCGTCAGGCGAGGGCGCTCCTCTGTCAGCCGGTATATTTGAAACTGCACGCAATATCTCTTTGCAAAATGACAGCGGAGATATTGCGTGCAGTTTTTTCTTACCCGGGCTGCCGATAACTATGACGGCAGTCTGTTATTGTCGGCCTATACGGCCGTTTTTTCCTGACCAACCTGCATCAGCCGATTATACATTTCCTCTCCCACGCATTCCTTTGCCTTGGAACACCATTTTACACAGGAGAGCTTGTCATTGTAAATCACAAAGCCGCATTTTTCGCAGGCCATCTGAGCATCACAGGAAAAAATTTCAATCATGTTTCCGCACCGGGGACATTTCTTTTCCTCCCAGGTGGGAGTGCGCAGCTTTTCTGCGCCCTGGCATCCGTATATCATAGCGTTCATCTCCTTATTTCCGATTTAAAATTTCAGCCAGATCCGCCTCCGGCGTGGTGGTGGGATGGATCTGATAATTCTGTACCAGGAAGTCCAGCACTCCGGGAGAGAGGAACGCAGGAAGCGTGGGGCCCAGATAAATGTTTTTTATTCCCAGATGAAGAAGGGTGAGAAGGATGCAGACCGCCTTCTGCTCATACCAGGAGAGAACCAGGGTCAGGGGCAGATCGTTCACCCCGCAGCCGCAGGCCTCTGCCAGGGCCACTGCCGCCCGGATGGCGCTGTAGGCATCATTGCACTGTCCCATATCCATGATTCTGGGCAGCCCTCCGATGGAGCCAAGATCCAGGTCATTGAAACGGTATTTTCCGCAGGCCAGGGTGAGCACGGCTGTATCAGCAGGGGTCTGCCGCACAAAATCGGTGTAGTAGCTGCGCCCGGCGCGTCTGCCGTCACAACCGCCCACCAGGAAGATGTGTCTCAGATCGCCGTTTTTCACTGCCTGGAGGATGGCGGGAGCCGCGGACAAAACAGTGCTGCGGGCAAACCCGGTGGTGACGGTCTGTCCGCCGTTGATGCCGGTAAACTCCTGATCCTCCTCATATCCGCCAAGCTCCAGCGCCCTTTGGATCACAGGAGAGAAATCCTTATCCTCACCGATATGGGTGATTTCCGGATAGGAGACCAGCTCCGTGGTGAATACCCGGTCGGCGTAAGAGGCTTTGGGCGGCATCAGACAGTTGGTGGTAAAGAGAATGGGAGCCGGAATGCGGTCAAATTCTTTCTGCTGATTGTGCCAGGCGGTTCCGAAGTTTCCCTTCAGGTGGGGATAGGCCTTCAGTTTCGGATAGGCATGGGCGGGCAGCATTTCCCCGTTGGTGTAGACGTTGATGCCCTTGTCTTTGGTCTGCTCCAGAAGAAGCTGAAGATCGCGCAGATCGTGGCCGCTGATGACGATGAAGGGGCCTTTTTCCACTTTAAGGGAGACGGTGGTGGGCTCCGGATCTCCATAGGTTTCCGTGTTGGCCCGGTCCAGGAGAGCCATGCATTTGAGATTGATTTCTCCCACCTTCAGCACCAGGGGAAGAAGCTGCTCCATATCCCAGTCCTCTCCCAGGGCGAACATTCCCTCATAGAAGAAGGCGTTTACCTCGTCATCGGAATAGCCCAGCGTCAGGGCGTGGTACGCGTAGGCCGCCATCCCCCGCAAGCCAAAAAGGATCAGGGACTTCAGGGAGCGTATATCCTCCGGGGCATTCCACAGCTGTGCCATATCGTAGTCATCATTTCGGCCGCAGGGGGAAGCGCAGTCCTGACAGGAGGAGATCAGCGCCTGTTTTTCTCTGGTTACAGTCTCAATCTGCTCCTTTATGGTTTCCGGATCAAAGTTTACATTGGTGACAGTGGTAAAAAGCCCTTCGATCATGGCTTTGTGGGTGGCAGGGGAGAGGGTGTTTCCTACAGAAGCCCGGGCCAGGCCGATGAGCGCGCCGGTGAGCTGATCCTGCAGTCCGGCCACCGCGGAGCTCTTGCCGCACACGCCCATCTGACCGGTGCAGCCAGTGCAGCCGGCGGTCTGTTCACACTGAAAACAAAACATTTCTTTTGACATTTCCATATCCTCCTTATGAATCCTGTATGATTTGGGAAACGCTGATTAAAGCGCTTCCTTTGGTCATTCGCTGATGATGGCGCCGTCGGTGGAAATGATGACCACCTGCCAGGGAATAAATTTCCCGCTGGACTTCAGAGCCTCTCTGACCGCGTACTCCAGTCCGCCGCAGCAGGGAACTTCCATGCGGACAATGGTTACGCTTCTGATCTCGTTTTCCCGGATGATGGCGGTCAGTTTTTCTGTGTAGTCGCCCTCGTCCAGCTTGGGACATCCGATCAGGGTAATCCGGTTTCGGATGAACCGTTCATGGAAATTGCCATAGGCGTAGGCGGTGCAGTCCGCGGCAATCAGAAGGTTCGCTCCGTCAAAAAATGGGGCTTGGACGGGCACCAGTTTGATCTGCACCGGCCACTGGGACAGCCTGCCGGGCCGTTCCAGGCCGGCAGCAGGAGCGCCGGTTGTCTCCCGGGGCGTTTCCACCGGCTTCATCTGTCTTACCCGGGATCCGGGACAGCCGCCGGAAAACGGTGCTTGTGACCGGGGCTTTTTTCCTTTCGCGGCGGCAACCGCCTTTTCATCATAGGGCGCGGCATCCCGCTCCACAAAGGTGATGGCATCGGTGGGGCAGGCGGGGAGGCAGTCTCCCAGTCCGTCACAATAATCCTCCCTCAACAGCCGGGCTTTCCCATCGATCATTCCGATGGCGCCCTCATGGCAGGCGGCCGCACAGGCACCGCAGCCATTGCATTTATCTTCATCGATTTGAATGATTTTTCTGAGCATTGTGGATCCTCCTTATTGGCTCCTTGACTTTACGTCAGGATTATAATACGATAACGAAAACGAATCGGTTGTTTTTGCAACGGAAAGGTGGATATGGAAAAATATTTATCAGTGTTAAAACACGCAAGGCTGTTTCAGGGAATTTCGGAACAGGAGATTATGGCTATGCTGAAATGTCTGGATGCCGCCACACACAGCTATGAGAAGGGTGACTGCGTATTCCGCAGGGGAGAGACCATTACCAGCGTAGCATTGCTGCTGGAGGGAGATATTCACATTCAAAAGGAGGATTACTGGGGAAATCTGAGCATACTCAGCGAGATCTCCCCGGGAGAGCTGTTTGGGGAAGTTTACGCCTGCCTGGGGGATCAGGAGATGACAAACAGCGCGGTGGCGGTGAAGCCAAGCCGGGTACTGTTTCTGGATATGAAGCGGATCCTTACCATGTGCCCATCCGCCTGCCAGTTTCACAGCCGGCTGATCCGGAATTTGCTGTCGGTCATGGCCTGGAAAAACAGGGCGCTGACCAGGAAACTGGAGCATATGTCCCGAAGATCCATGCGGGAGAAGCTGCTTTCCTATCTGTCGGAACAGTCTCTGAGAGCGGGACGGCCCTCCTTTGATATTCCGTTCAGCAGACAGCAGCTGGCAGACTATCTCGCCGTGGACCGGAGCGCTCTGTCAAAGGAACTGTGCAAAATGCGGGATGAGGGGATTCTCTCCTTTGAGCGGAATCATTTCACGCTGAACTAAGGAATTGCGGATAAAATCAGCACTTCCCCGGAAAAACGGCAGGGTGCGCAAAAGGCCGGGCTTGCTTTCCCATGGAAATTTCCCCGGTTAAGGTCGCAAAATATGGGGAATTATGTTATACTCTCTCAGGAGTCTTAATCATGAGAAAAATATGACAGGAGCAAATCAATGAATGGAATATTATACGGAGTCGGCGTGGGTCCCGGGGACCCGGAGCTTATGACATTGAAGGCGGTTCGCCTGATTAGAGAAAATGAAGTGATTGCAGTGCCCGGAGCGCGGGCGGAGGAGACGGTGGCCTACAAAATCGCGGTGCAGGCGGTACCGGAGCTGGCAGGAAAGGAGCTGCTCTCCCTTCCTATGCCTATGACTCATAACCGGGAGGAGCTGGAGAAAAATCATGAGCTGGCGGCCCAGACCATTAT
>DBFBJF010000261.1:0-5133 GCA_048203265.1 Candidatus Merdiplasma sp. | reverse complement strand
GGGCAAAAACGCTCTGACCATCAAGATGGCGGGACCGGAAATCCAGGCGGGAAGCCTCTCCGGAGGAAACCAGCAGAAGGTGGTTGTGGCCAAGTGGCTGGCCAGAGAATCCCGCGTCATCATATTTGATGAGCCTACCCGCGGTATTGACGTGGCTGCGAAGGTGGAGATCTATGAGATCATCAATGACCTGAAAAAGCGCGGCGTCGGTGTCATCATCGTATCCTCCGAGATGCCCGAGGTGATGGGTATTTCCGACAGGGTTGTGGTTATGTGTAATGGCCGGATCACCGGAGAGGTGGACCCCAGAACCGTGACGGAGGAACAAATCATGACTTATGCAACCCAGTTTGGCGATAACGCCCAGTGAGCTGCGAGTACCAACTATCAAAATAAAGGAGTGTAATCTGCTATGGATAAGAAACAAAATTCGTTCCAGAAATTTATGGCGATCCCGGGTATGGCGTCGGTTATCACCGCGTTTATCGGTGTGGTTGTTCTGATGATCATTTTCACCATCATGAACCCCAACTTTATCGGCAGGGCAAACCTGATGCCCCTGTCCCGTTCCATCTGTCCTTACCTTCTGGTAGGTATCGGACAGGGTATTGTATGTATCACCGGAAACATTGACCTGTCCATCGGATCTGTGCTGGGTATGTCCGCCATGATCTCCGCTACGCTGATCTGCAACGGCGTGAACCCCATCCTGGCGGTGATCATCGACATCATTGCCTGCCTGGCGGTTGGTGTGGTAAACGGTGTGCTGGTTGGTAAATTCAAACTGCCGCCCTTCATCGGAACTTTGGGTACCATGACTATCTGCCGTGGTATCGCTCAGATCGTAAACGGCAACTACAACACCGGTGACATCGGAACCGCTCCCCTGGCTCAGGGCCTGAGAGATCTGTTCTATTATGGAAGAATCGGTGTGATCTACTACGGAGTCATTATTACCCTGGTGATCTGGTTTATCTTTAACTACATTATGAACTACACCCGCACGGGCCGTCATATTTATGCCATCGGTTCCAACGTGGACGCGGCAAGGCTCTCCGGTGTGGACGTGTTCAAGACCACAACCATCGCTTATCTGATCTCAGCGTTCTGCTCCTGCATCGCCGGTCTGGTGACCATGGCGGCGGCCGGTATGGGATCCATGCAGGCCGGTATGAGCTATGAGATGTACGGTGTGGCCGCAGCCGTTATCGGCGGTATCTCCACACTGGGCGGAAGCGGACTGCTGGTGGGTGTCATTGCAGGAGCTTCTGTGTGGGCCATCCTGCAGAGCGGACTGACTCTGGCCAATGTGCCGGTAGCTATGAGAAACATCATCATCGGTATCATCGTGGTAGCCTGCGTACTGTTTGATATTATGCGCCGCAACGGAGTGAAGATCAAAAAGAAAAAATAAGCGTCAGGCGAAGTGACAGGCGGCGAAAATGCCGCAGACAGCAGCAAAGGTTTCAAGGGCCGAAGGCCTTTGACAATAAAAAATTTCATTTTAGGGAGGAAACAAAATGAAGAGAAAAGTATTGGCAATGCTCATGTCAGCAACAATGGTGCTCAGCATGTCCGCAATGGCATTTGCTGAGGAGGCAGAGACTGAAGCTGCAACGGAGGCAGCCGCAGAGGATGCCGCAGCAGAAGACGGTGACGCGCTGGTTGAGGCTACAGGTGTGGAGACTAAGGTAGCCCTGATCACCATGGACCAGATGGACGTACACTGGGTTCGTCTGCAGGAGGCTGCAGAGGCCAGAGTTGCCGCTTACAATGAGGCAGGCAACAGCATCGAGATGACCTGGATGGCTCCCGAGACCAAGGATAACGCGCAGCAGATCCAGAAGATCGAGTCCGCAGTGGCTGATGGCGTAAACTACATCATCATCGCCTGCAACGACGCTACTTCCTGTAACGCGGCTCTTCAAGAAGCTCTGGATGCCGGCATCAAGATCATCTATGTGGACGCTCCCGCAAGCCTGGAGGCTTCCGCTACCTTCGCAACGGACAACTACGCAGGCGGCGTGCAGGCCGGCGAGTATCTGATGAACTGCCTGGAAGAGGCCGGCATCACCGAGGGAACCATCGGTATCGTTGACGCTCAGGCCGGTGTTGAGTCCTGCCAGCAGCGTTATGACGGCTTTGCTTCCGTATTCGAGGGAAGCAGCTTCGAGCTGGGCGAGCGTCAGTACTCCGACGGTGACAACGCGAAGGCTCAGGAGCTGGCCAACACTCTGATCGCCAACGGCGTTGTGGCTTTGTACGGAACCAACGATGGCGCTACCAACGGCGCTGCAGCAGCAGTTGCTGACGCAGCCGCAAACGGAACCAACGTTCTGTGTGTAGGTTGGGATAAGTCTGACTCCAACATCGCTCACGTAGAGGGCGGCGAGCTGCTTGCTTTCATGGCTCAGAACCCGGATGTGATGGGTGAGATGGCTGTTGACGCTGTTGTTCAGCTGGAGCTGGGCGAGGATCTCGGCGGCGAGTCCGTTGACACTGGTGTTTCCACTGTTGACGCTTCCAACGTTGCAGATTTCAAATAAGTGAAATAAGATTTAAATAAGAGTTCAATAATCGGGTGCTGCCGCAGAGGGATCTATCCTTCGAGCGGCAGCACTTTTTTGTCATAGAAATTCTGGTGGGATTCCTATGACAAAAAAGTCCGCCGGGCAGGATGCGCATGCTGCTCCGCCGGGATTGACAAACGGGAAGCGGCGGTTGTATACTGATAAAGTTCACAAGATGAACGTTTCACGGCAATGGGGGATGACCATGAGTGATCGAGTGATGCAGGAACAGCTTCTGGATGCCTGGCTTAGCCTGTCATCTGTAGTTTCCAATAACAGGCTGGTTTCCAGCCTATCGTTCAATGAGGCCTTTGTGCTGAATCTGTTGTATAAACAGTATCTCAGACAGACGGAGCAGAAGCTGACGGCCACGGATCTGTGCCGCCGCACTCATATATTGAAATCCCAGATGAATGGCATTTTAAAATCTTTGGAGAAAAAGCAGATGATTTTCCGCAGGCGTTCTCAGATGGACCGGCGGCAGGTGGAGGTGGAGATCAACCCCGCTAAGCTGGAGGAGTTCATTCAATGCCACGAGAATAGCCTGATGTTGGTAGGACGGCTGCTGGACCGGCTGACGCCCCAGGAGGGGAAAGAATCCGTCCGGGTACTGAACCGGCTGGCAAATGGCTTTGACGAAGTGATAAAGGAGCCGGAACGGGCAGGAAAGAAACAGTAGAATGGAGCGAAAGGTATGTCAATCGAACGAGTGAGAGAATATTTCAGACAATATCAGATGGAAGATAGGATACAGGAGTTTGATGTGTCCAGCGCAACTGTGGAGCTGGCAGCGAAGGCAGTGGGCTGTGAGCCAGCCAGAATTACCAAAACCCTGTCGTTTAAGGTGGGGGATAAGGCGGTTCTGATTGCCACAGCGGGCGATGCTAAGATCGACAATGCAAAGTATAAGGCCCAGTTTCATACAAAGGCTACTATGCTCAAACCGGAGGAGGTGACAGAGCTGATCGGCCATGCGGTGGGCGGTGTCTGCCCCTTTGCAGTTAATCCCGGGACGGAAGTATATCTGGATGTCTCCATGCGCCGGTTCGATCTGGTATATCCGGCAGCGGGAAGCTCCAACAGCGCCATCGGGCTGAGCCTGGAAGAACTGGAGAAGTATTCCGGCAGCCTGGGATGGATCGACGTGTGCAAGGGCTGGCAGCCGGCGTAGCGCGGCTATGCGGCGGCACATGTTGTATGCGCGAACATATTTATCATGAATAAAAGAAATAAAAGAGAAAGATTAAAACGAAATCCAAGAAATAATAATACATGCCGGAGTTTGGGAAAATTATTCCTGACCCCGGCATTTTTGTGCGATACGCCCGGAGGACGCATATTCGGACAGGAGAGAAAAGCAGTTGCCCGGAGTGCCGCGACACTCAGCTCCTCTTTTCCTGGATCGTGAGAAAGACGATCAGTGTGCCGATGGCGGACAGGATGGTACCGGCCAGCAGCATGGTGTGCACTCCGGCGGTGAGAAGCTGGCCGCCCAGGAAGCTTCCCAGCACACCGCCCACCGTGTTGGCAGTGGTCATCAAAGCCTGGCCTTTCACCTGGTCTTTCTGTGGAATGACCTGGTTGGTGTAATAAACAGAGGCGGCGGTGTGGAGGGCGAAGGCGAAGACCTGGAGACATTGGGCCAGATTGATGATCCAGATCTGATCCGCGAAGAGAATGACCAGGCTCTTCAGGGTAAAAAACAGCGCCGCCGTGCGCATCAGGGAAGAGCAGCGGAATCTCTTGTACAGCCAGCCAAACAGGAACATGGTGGGCAGCTCGCAGGCCGCCGCGATGGACAGGGAGGTGCCCACGTCCCCGGCGGTGCCTCCCAGAGGGCGCATAATCTGATACAGATAATTGTTCAGAATATTGTGATAGGTAAAGAGCAGAGCCACGCCTGCCAGCATCAGGATAAACCGTTTGTAGGTACGGAAAAATACGGGCAGGGAACAGGGGGCTGCTTCCGGGGAAGCCGCCTTTGCGGAAGATGCTTCCAGGTGGGAGCCGCAGAAGGGGACATCACGGCCGGTGCGCAGTCCAAGCAGGGACAGAAAGAGAAGCGCGAACACCACCATCACCATGCAGGGCACCGCCGTGGCGGAAGTGCGGTCCACCAGCCATCCGCCCAGGGCGGAGGCAGCGGCGAAGGAGAGGGAGCCGATTCCTCTGGCCAGGCCGAAATTCAGCGGGTATCCCCGCAGGATGTAAAAGGTCCCCAGGGAGATGGTCAGGGGCTGCATTACCATCAGCAGGGTGTACAGCAGAAGGTAGAGGATGGCAGCGGGCCAGAACAGATCCGGCAGCAGAAACAGCGGCACCGCTAAAATGACCATGATCAGTGCCATGACTCCGGTCAGCTGGGAGAGAGTGATGCGGTTACTGCGGTCTGCCAGGGAGGCCACCCAGGGCTGCAGAAACACTGCCAGCAGGTTGGCGGCGGCCAGAACCATACCGATCTGGCCATCCGTCAAACCTCTGGAGAGGAGAAAAACTGAGGCGAAGGTGCTCAGAACAGAGAAGCCCATCCAGTAGGGGATCTGCATGCTGATATAGTGAAGAT
>DBFBJF010000260.1:0-4165 GCA_048203265.1 Candidatus Merdiplasma sp. | reverse complement strand
ACTGTGTGGACCACATTCTGTCCTTGACTCGGTCCACCATCGAGGTTCAGAGCGGGACTTTTTCTTCCTGGGTAGAAAATTTCAACCGGCAGCAGGCCTTTGAGCAGGCCAGAAATGACCATCTGAAAAAGGACATCCGGCGCCTGGCCCAGGCTTCCCGCAGGGCTTCCTCCTGGTCTGCGCGCACGGAGGCATCCAAATTTGGCAACGGACCGGTGGATCGGGGATTTGTGGGACATAAATCCGCAAAAATGATGAAGCGGGCAAAATCTATCGAGACTCGCAGGGAAAAGGCACTGGAGGAGAAAACTTCGCTCCTGAAAGATGTGGAGACTGCCCAGCGGCTGAAGCTGTGTCCTCTGGTTCATCACAGCCAGACCCTGGCGGCCTTCTCCCAGGTCTCCCCCGTCTACCGGGGAGAACCCGTCTGTCCGCCGCTCTCCTTTGAGATCCGTCAGGGCGACCGGATCTTATTGGAGGGCGGAAACGGAACCGGAAAAAGCAGCCTTCTGAAGCTGCTGACCGGCCATCCCATAGATCATACGGGCACCCTCTCCCTGGCTTCAAACCTGCAGATTTCCTGCCTTCCCCAGGACACTTCCTTCCTGAAAGGCTCTCTTGGACGCTTCACTGCCAGCCGCGGGCTGGATGAAACCCTGTTTCGGGCCATTCTGCGGAAGCTGGACTTTGAGCGGGCGGCTTTTGACCGGAATATGGAGGATTACTCCGCCGGCCAGAAGAAGAAAGTGCTGATCGCGGCAAGCCTCTGCCAGAGAGCCCATCTCTACGTCTGGGACGAGCCCCTCAACTACATCGACATCTACTCCAGGATGCAGATCGAGCAGCTTATCGGTGAGTTCGCTCCCACCATGATCTTTGTGGAGCACGACCAGGCCTTTCAGGATCTGATTGCCACAAAGCGGGTGGCACTGGATATCAAAATATGATATGATGATGCCAGAGCCAAAACATGAGGAAAAAGTGGGGCAATGACGATACTATTCACAGTCACCCCGCCCGCATGTGCACTCGTCGCCTCTTCGAGGCTTCAGTTAAAAAAATATCGGGAGGAATCTCTTATGACTTATCAGATTACAGGACACACACGGCTGGGGGGACTGCTGGGCTCCCCGGTGGCTCACAGTATCTCACCCATGATGCACAATGACAGCTTTCGGGAGTTGGGCCTGGACTGCGTCTATCTCTGTTTTGATGTGGGACCGGAAAAGCTGCCGGATGTGGTGAAAGCGTTCCGCTCCATGAATGTATACGGCTTCAATCTCACCATGCCGGACAAGGAGGCGGTACTGCCCTGCCTGGACGATCTGTCTCTGGCTTCCCAGCTCATCGGAGCCGTCAACACAGTGAAAAATGAGAACGGAACGCTGATCGGACACAATACAGACGGCATAGGATATATGAAGGCGGTATCCAGCGCCGGATATGACATAATTGGAAAAGAAATGACCCTGCTGGGTGCCGGAGGCGCCGCCTGCGCCATTGCGGTTCAGGCTGCCATCGATGGTGTGTCCCGGCTTCATCTTGTGAGCCGGCGAGGCCGTTCCTGGGAAAAGGCCGGAAAACTGGTGGAGCACATCAACGAAAAAACAGGCTGCCAGGCGGATCTCACCGACCTGGCCGACACCAGGCAGCTAAAACAGCATCTTGAGCACAGCGCCCTGCTGACCAACGCCACCTCTGTGGGCATGGCTCCCCTGGAAGAAGCCACTCCCATCCCGGATCCCGCCATGTTCCATCCCGGACTGGTGGTTTCCGATGTGATCTATCATCCCCAGAAAACCCGGCTTCTGCGGGAGGCAGAGGCTGCCGGATGCGCCGTTTTCAACGGTATGTACATGCTGCTCTACCAGGGTGCGGCCGCCTTCCAGATCTGGACTGGCCAGGAGATGCCGGTGGAACTGATCAAAAGCCGGTATTTCTCAGCAGCCGAATAAGCGCCGGAGCGCTGAGGACAGGTGTCTGGAAATCTCTGCGGCGGCTCCTTAGCCGCCAGGCAGGATACTCGCGGATTTGCAGCAGAAAACCTGTCACATCTTCTGCCCTTTCAGCAGCTTCAAATACTGTTCCCTTTCCGTCTCCGGAATCTTTAATGCATCCATGGCCTGCCCCGCGGGCCATGGCATGCTGTCCATCAGGTTCCTGATGGATACCTCAAGTCCTTTCTTCACACCTTTCTTCATTCCTTCTTCCAGACCCATGGCAAGTCCCCATTCTGCCACGCCTTTGCTTAAATTGCACACCTCTCCCCCCTGCGCCGTAACTTCTCTCTATATCCATTGTTTCAGCCAATCTTCATACTGATTTAGCAGGGAGGATATCTGCGGATTCTGATCCCGGTTCCGGTAACGCTCCCATCCCGCTTCAAGGCGAAGATAAAAATCAGTAGCTGCCCTCACCCTGCGGGAGCCTCCGCTCCGGCTGTGGTCCACCCGCTTCACCACAATTTTCACCTGGGCCTGGCGGTTTTTCAGCAGCGGGATCAGGCTGAGATACAAGCTGTCCTCATCGAAAACCAGATATCCCAGAGACTGTCCCATCCGGCTTCGGACCTGTAGCCGATTCTCCCGAAATCCCTCCGGAAAAATCATCTCTCCCGTCTTCAGCCCTTCCACCGCTGGAAAGGAAGGAGCCCTCCCATCCGCTTCCAGAAAGGCCGGAACATGGTAGATTTCCCTTCCCTCACTGTCTTTGCGCTCCGGCTTTCCCCGCTTTCTCAGAATGCTGACGGGATCCGTAAATTCCAGCAGCAGGCAGTGAAACAGCCTGGTCTGGACTTCAAACCTCTTTTCCGCCGCGGCACCGTACACCTCTTTGCAGCAGCCAGCCCGCTCCTCAGCACTGTCCAGAAGCTCTTTCGTGGCATGGTAGATGCTCTTCATAAACAGAGCGTATGCTTCCTCCTGGGGATCCCACAGATATTTTCCGCAGGCAGTTCTGTAGTAGAGCTCATCCCCATGAAGATCCATGGTGTAATACAGATAAATGTTTCTGTCGCAGAATGCCCCGGCGTTGATTTTTGCCGACCACCGCGCTTTCCTCTCCCGTCCTTTCTTCTCCTGAGCGGGCGCCATGCTGCATTTCTTCAACACCTGGTACGCCTCATTGATTTCCTGGGCTCTGCGGACCTGTTCCGGCTTCTGGGATCCCAGCGTATCAGGGTGGAAACGTCCCATCAGGCGGCGATACTTCCGCTTCACCGTCTCCCGGTCATCCGACTCCGTAATATTCAATATTTGCATTGCCCTCTTCCGCTCCATCTTACTTTACTCTCCTATGGAACCGCCTGTCTCAAAAAAGAGGCCGCCGCAAATGACACTCCAAAGGTTTCCCTGCATCCATATGAATACCCGGAAACGCTGTTGTGGGTCTCTGCGACTGCCTCTTCTAACTGCGCTTCTATTATCTATTTTTCTATTTTAATTTCTCTTCAAGAAATCGGGGATCTGGATATCCTTCTCCGCCACCTTGCTCTCCGGAGCTCTCAGACGGCCAGTGCCGGCAGATGAGCTGGGAGCAGACGTTGTGGTCTGGCTCTTCTGGAAGGAAAATCCGCCCGCCGGTCGGTTCTCCTGTTTGGGATAACGGTAATCAGGAACCAGATTTCTGCGGATACCCGCAGGCTTCTTCTCCTGCTTCGTTCCATCGTCCAGGCCGGTGGCAATCACTGTAATGCTGGCCTCGTCCGCATAGGTGTCATCATACATCGCGCCAAAGATAATGTTGGCGTTGTCACCCGCCAGCTCCTGCACGTAGCTGGCCGCATCGTTGGCGTCCATCAGGGAGATATCTCCGGAAATATTGATGATCACATGGGAAGCGCCCTCGATGGTGGTCTCCAGCAGCGGGCTGGCAACTGCCTGCTTCACTGCCTCCAGGGCCTTGTCATCGCCCTTGGCCTGTCCGATACCGATGTGGGCAATACCCTTGTTGCTCATCACCGTCTGAACATCCGCAAAGTCGAGATTGATCAGAGCCGGCAGATTGATCAGATCGGTAATACCCTGTACTGCCTGCTGCAGCACCTCGTCCGCCTTCTTCAGAGCCTCCGGCATGGTG
Organism: Candidatus Merdiplasma sp.; assembly: GCA_048203265.1. Lineage (GTDB taxonomy): Bacteria > Bacillota > Clostridia > Lachnospirales > Lachnospiraceae > Merdiplasma. The sequence continues at coordinate 88 of DBFBJF010000260.1, read as the reverse complement.
GTTCTGCGGTCCACAATCTCCAGCAACTTATCGTTGGGGATCACAATCAATGTGTCCACATTCTCTTTCAATCTCTCTATTCCACTGA
>DBFBJF010000259.1:0-8702 GCA_048203265.1 Candidatus Merdiplasma sp. | reverse complement strand
TTAAACTGGTAAAAGTCAAGATGAAAACGGGAGAATTGAACCCGGTGGAGTGAAAGAGAAAAAGCGGAGGTTTGCATGGACGAAAACCGTAGGAAAAAAGCGGCGTTTCACAATCTGGGCTGTAAGGTGAACTCTTATGAGACGGAGGCCATGGAGCAGCAGCTTGTGCGGGCAGGATATGAGATTGTTCCCTTTGCCCCGGGGGCGGATGTGTATGTGATCAACACCTGCTCCGTAACCAATATAGCGGACCGCAAGTCCAGGCAGATGCTGCACCGGGCGAAAAAGATGAACCCGGACGCGGTGGTGGTGGCGGCGGGCTGCTATGTGCAGACCGCTGTGGAGCGCACAGGGCTGGCAGTGGAAGCGGATATTATCCTGGGCAATAATAAAAAGAAGGATCTGGCGGAAGCTCTGGCCGAGTATGAGGCGGAGAGAGCGGATCAAAGAACGGTGAGCCATATCATCGACATCAACCATACGGGGGAGTACGAGAATATGCCCATCAGTTATTCGGGAGAGCGCACCAGGGCTGATATCAAGGTGCAGGACGGCTGTAATCAGTTTTGCAGCTACTGTATCATTCCCTATGCCAGAGGGCGGGCCAGAAGCCGCAGCCCCCAGGAGGTGAGCGCGGAGCTGGAGAGACTGGCTGAAAACGGCGTGAAGGAAGTTGTGCTCACGGGAATCCATCTGAGCTCCTACGGCCAGGATCTGGGCACCAGCCTTCTGGAGCTGATCCGGCAGGTTCACGGAATACAGGGGATCCGCCGTATTCGCCTGGGCTCTCTGGAACCTGGGATTATATCGGAGGAGTTTGCGGACAGTTTAAGTAAGCTGGAGAAGGTGTGCCCCCATTTTCACCTCTCTCTTCAGAGCGGCTGCGATACAGTGCTGCGGCGGATGAACCGCAGGTACACGGCCGGAGAGTACGCGGAAAAATGCGGGATACTGCGGAAGTATTTTGATCATCCGGCTCTGACTACGGATGTGATTGTGGGCTTTCCAGGGGAGACCGGGGAGGAATTCCAGGAGACGGTGGAATTTTTAAAGAAAATCCGCCTCTATGAGACCCATGTGTTTAAGTATTCCCGGAGAAAGGGAACCCGGGCGGCCGAGATGCCGGATCAGATTCCGGAACAGGAGAAGGGCAGACGCAGCGACTGTCTGCTGGAATTAAACCGGGAAAACAAGGCTGCTTTTCTGAAAGAATGGACAGGCAGGGAATGTGAAGTGCTGTTTGAGGAAAAAATAACCCTGGAAGGGCGGGATTACTTTGCAGGTTATACGAAGGAGTACATCCGGGCGGTGATGCCGGGGGACATTTCTGTGGAGAATCAGATTCTTGCCGGGCGGCTACGCCCTTTGGCGGGGGAACCGGATTTTCTGCTGTTTGATCCCGTGGGGAAACATGAGAAAAAGGATTGCTAAATTGTATGATTTATATTAAAATAAATCTGAATTGGTTATGGAATACGAAGGGCGGCCGGAAATCGGAAATGTGCCGCCCAAGTAAAGGTAAGGGCGTGATAAGATGGCTGAAATCAACAATACACAATATTTTAAAGTCAGTGGAGATCCAGAGACCAGAGTGAAGACTGTCCTGGAAGTGGTTTATAAGGCGATGGCCGAGAAAGGTTACAATCCGGTGAATCAGATTGTGGGTTACATTATGTCAGGTGACCCCACTTATATCACCAGCCATAAGAATGCCCGCAGCATGATTATGAAGGTTGAGCGGGACGAGCTGGTGGAGGAACTGCTGAAGGAGTACATCAAGAACAAAGCATGGGTACAGAGATAGGACAGGAAAGGGTTATGGGCCTGGATTTTGGGTCAAAGACTGTGGGTGTGGCTGTCAGCGACGGACTGGGGTTGACTGCCCAGGGAGTGGAAATCATCCGGCGGGAGTCGGAGAATAAGCTTCGCCGTACATTGGCCCGGATTCAGGAGTTGATTCAAGCGTACGGGATAACTAAAATTGTTTTGGGTTTTCCAAAGCATATGAATAATACCGTGGGAGACAGGGGAGAAAAGACCCTGGCCTTCCGGGAAATGCTGGAGAAGAGAACCGGTCTGCCGGTGGTGATGTGGGATGAGAGAATGACGACTGTCTCTGCCAACCGAACATTGATGGAGGCAGGGGTCCGCAGAGAGAAACGGAAAGATTATGTGGATCAGATTGCGGCAGTCTATATTTTGCAGGGGTACCTGGACAGCATCCAGTTTCAGACCGGGACGCAGGCCGAGTAGAGGCCGGTTGTCATATCCCGCGAACCTGAGACCCAAAAGAGGAAGCAGAATGGAAACAGTAAAATTTAGGCCGGCAGGCGAGGAGAGCGCAGCAGAGTTTTTTGTCTTGGAACAGACTATGATAGGCGGCGTCAGTTACCTTTTGGTGACGGATACAGAGGAAGGTGACGGGGAAGCCTGGATTTTAAAGGATCTGTCAAAAGACGGCGGGACGGAAGCACTCTATGAGATGGTGGAGGATGACGATGAGCTGGAAGCAGTGGGACGCGTCTTTGCCCAGATGCTCGATGACGTGGAGCTGAGATAAGCGGGGGCTGAATCTGCGCTTTCTTATCTGGTAAACGGTATGCCGGTGGAAAAGTGACAGCGAACAGATGGAACGGAATAATTTGGAGGTGTAATTTGAAAATCGTTAAAAATTCAAAATTGAGGATCATCCCGTTAGGCGGACTGGAGCAGATCGGGATGAATATTACTGCCTTTGAATACGGAGACAGTATTATTGTCGTGGACTGCGGTCTGGCATTCCCGGAAAATGACATGCTGGGAATTGATCTGGTGATTCCGGATATTACCTATTTGAAGGAGAACGTGCACAAAGTCAAAGGGTTCGTATTTACCCACGGCCATGAGGATCATATCGGGGCGCTGCCCTATGTGTTGAAACAGATTAATATTCCCATCTATGCCACAAAGCTGACCATGGGATTGATTGAGCATAAATTGAGAGAGCACAATCTGATCAGAAACACCAAGCGGAAGGTGGTGAAGCCCGGACAGTCCATTAATCTGGGTGATTTCCGCATCGAGTTTATCAAGACCAACCACAGTATCCAGGATGCGGTAGCCCTGGCCATCTATTCTCCGGCGGGCACCGTGGTGCACACGGGAGACTTCAAGGTGGACTACACGCCGGTGTTCGGGGATGCCATCGATCTGCAGCGGTTCGCGGAGATCGGCAAAAAGGGTGTGTTGGCTCTGATGTGCGACAGTACCAACGCGGAGCGCAAGGGCTTTACCGCCTCGGAGCGCACCGTGGGCCACACCTTTGACAATATTTTCGCGGAGCATACCAATACCAGGATCATCATTGCCACCTTCGCGTCCAATGTGGACCGGGTGCAGCAGATCATCAATTCCGCCTACAAGTACGGCCGGAAGGTGGTGGTGGAGGGCCGCAGCATGGTGAATGTGATCACCACGGCCTCTGAGCTTGGATACCTGAATATCCCGGAGAACACCCTCATTGATCTGGAGCGGATGAAGAATTATCCGGATGAGCAGATGGTGCTGATCACCACGGGAAGCCAGGGAGAGTCCATGGCTGCTCTGTCCAGGATGGCGGCCAATATGCATAAGAAGGTGATGATCAAACCGGGGGATACGGTGATTTTCAGCTCCAACCCCATTCCCGGCAATGAGAAAGCGGTGTCCAAGGTCATCAATGAGCTGTATATGAAGGGGGCGGATGTGATTTTCCAGGACGCCCATGTGTCAGGACATGCCTGCCAGGAGGAGATTAAGCTGATCTATAGCCTGGTGCGTCCCAGATATGCCATTCCGGTGCACGGTGAATACCGGCATCTGACGGCGCAGGCCAAGCTGGCCCAGGAGCTGGGAATTCCCAAGGACCGCATTTTTATCTTAAAGAGCGGAGATGTGCTGGAACTCTCTGAGGATAAGGCCTGTGTGGCCGGCCACGTGCAGACCGGCGGGATCCTGGTGGACGGCCTCGGTGTAGGCGATGTGGGAAACATCGTGCTGCGTGACCGTCAGCATCTGGCGGAGGATGGTATTCTCATTGTGGTGCTGACCCTGGGAAAATACAGCAACCAGGTTCTGGCGGGACCGGATATTGTATCCAGAGGTTTTGTGTACGTGAGAGAGTCAGAGGATCTGATGGATGAGGCCAGATCGGTGGTGGAGAATGCCCTGAATAACTGTTTGGAGCGGAGAATGACCGACTGGGGCAAGATTAAGAATTCCATCCGGGATTCTTTAAGTGAATTCCTCTGGAAGAGAACTAAGAGAAGTCCCATGATTCTGCCGATTATCATGGAAGTGGATGAATAAAGTTCTGTCGTTTGACAGAGGCGATCATAGAAAGAGCGCGGGCCGCTGCGGGTCGGCGCAAGCCAAGAAGCCTGCCCAGCAGGCTTCTTTTTGAGAGGAGGGATAGAATAGATGAGTGAAAAGGTGGAAGCCTGTAAGAAGGCACTGATGGACGCCATCAGAGAGAGCGAGGAGTACCGCCAGTATGAGGAGAGTAAGGCGGAGGTGGCAAGATACCCCGAGCTGCACCGCCAGATCGATGACTACCGTCGGGATGTGTATCTGCTGCAGAACTCCAACCAGGCCAACGATGTGTCCGAGGAGATGCAGAGAATGTTTTTCCGGCGGCAGGAGCTGTGTAAAAATGAGGTGGTTCGCCGTTATATCACCAGGGAGCTGAGTATGTGCAGGATGCTGCAGAACATCAGCATGGATGTGATGAGCGTGACAAACCTGGAACTGGACGCCTTTGAGGATGTGATTTCCATTGATGGGAACTGAGATGAGCGCGCGGGGCGGAGAGGGTGAAATAAAATGATTGTGAATGAGCGCATGGTCACATTTATCAATTCCCTGGACCGGGGAAATACAGGACTCCTGGGGGAGATAGAACGTCAGGCCGTGGCAGACCGAGTTCCCATTATCCGCCAGGAGATGCAGAGTTTCCTGAAGATGTTTCTGGCCCTGAAAGAGCCGGGACGTATTCTGGAGGTGGGAACGGCGGTGGGCTTTTCTGCTCTTCTGATGGCGGAACATACCTCCCCGGAATGCAGGATCACCACCATTGAGAAATACGAGAAGCGCATCCCGGTGGCCAGGGAGAATTTTGCCCGCTCTCCCTACGGCGGGAAGATTACTCTGCTGGAGGGGGACGCCCTGGATATTCTTCGGAAGCTGGAGGGATCCTACGATTTTATTTTTATGGATGCGGCCAAGGGGCAGTACATTCATTTCCTTCCGGAGACCCTGAGGCTTCTGGAACCGGGGGGAGTGATGATTTCCGACAATGTGCTTCAGGAGGGGGACATCATCGAATCTCACTACGCGGTGGAGCGGCGCAACCGCACCATCTATAAGAGAATGCGGGATTATCTGTATGAGCTGACCCACAGGGAGGACCTGGTGACCTCCGTGGTGCCCATCGGGGACGGGGCGGCTGTCACTGTGAAGAAAAAGAAGGAGGAGTCATGAGACATCCAGAATTACTGATACCGGCAAGCTGCCTGGAGGTATTGAAAACTGCTGTCATATACGGAGCCGACGCAGTTTACATTGGCGGGGAGGCCTTCGGGCTCCGGGCCAAGGCGCAGAATTTTTCTCCGGAGGAGATGAGGGAGGGGATTGCCTTTGCCCACAGCCACGGGGTGAAGGTGTATGTCACTGCCAACATTTTAGCCCACAACAGGGATCTGCCCGGAGTGGAGGAGTATTTCCGGGAGCTTGGAAAGATAGGGCCGGACGCCCTCATCATCGCTGATCCAGGTGTTTTTCTGATTGCCAAGAGGGTATGTCCGCAGATTGAGCTTCACATCAGCACCCAGGCCAACAATGTGAACTACGGTACCTTCCGCTTCTGGCATGAGCTGGGGGCTAAACGGGTGGTCTGCGGCAGAGAGCTGTCTCTGGAGGAGATACGCCAGATTCGTCAGCAGATTCCGGAGGATCTGGAGATGGAGGCTTTCATTCACGGGGCCATGTGTATTTCCTACTCCGGCCGGTGTCTGCTGAGCAACTATCTGACGGGAAGAGATGCCAACCAGGGAGCCTGTACCCATCCCTGCCGCTGGAAGTATGCCCTGGTGGAGGAGACCAGACCCGGGGAGTATATGCCTGTGTTTGAAAATGAGAGGGGCACTTTTATTTTTAATTCCAAGGATCTGTGTATGATCGAACACATTCCGGATCTGCTTAAGGCGGGAATCGACAGCCTGAAGATCGAGGGCCGGATGAAAAATGCTCTCTATGTGGCCACGGTAACCCGCACTTACCGGAAAGCCATCGATGACTGCCTGGAGGATGTGAAGCGGTATGAGGAAAATCTGGACTGGTACAGGGAGCAGATTACCGTCTGCACGCACCGCCAGTACTGCACTGGTTTTTTCTACGGACGGCCGGACCAGGAGGCTCAGATATACGGCAGTTCCACTTACTGCAGGGATTATGTATACCTGGGGATGATTCAGGAAGTGACATCGGAGGGGAGCTGCAGACTCCAGCAGAAAAATAAATTCAGCCTGGGAGAAACCATTGAGATTATGAAGCCGGACGGCAGAAACATTCCGACCCGCGTATTGCGGATCCAGGATGAGGAAGGGAATGATATGGAGAGCGCGCCCCATGCCAAGCAGATGCTTCTGGTGCGGCTGGAGACGGTTCCGGAGCAATATGACATTCTGCGCCGGAAAGAGTGAGGGAATCGTGAGGGGAAAGATCAGGCACGATTGGACATAAGGCGTCATAGAATAAAATAAAACCCCCTTCGAGGTGCTTTTTGAAAACTTTTCCCAAGCCACTGTCGCCGGAAGAGGAAAAACATTATCTTCGAAAGTACAAAGAGGGTGATGTGGAAGCCAGGAATATTCTGATCGAACGCAATCTGCGGCTGGTGGCCCACGTGGCGCGCAAATATCAGGGGGCCGATACAGACCAGGATGATTTGATCTCCATCGGGATTATCGGATTGATTAAGGCAGTATCCACATTTGACTGTGAGAAAAACAATCGTCTGGCTACCTACGCGGCCAGATGTATTGAGAACGAGCTTCTGATGATGATGCGGGCGAAAAAGAAGCAGACCAGGGAGGTGTCCATTTACGAGAAGATCGGTGTGGACCAGGAGGGAAGAGAGCTTCGGCTCATGGATATTCTGGAGAGCGAGCCGGTGGATGTGCTGGAGGAACTGGAGCTTCGGAAAAACGCCAAAAAGCTGTATGAGAATCTGGGCCGCGTTCTGGATGAGCGGGAGCAGCGGGTGATTACTGTCCGCTACGGGCTGAACGGCAGCCGGGAGATGACTCAGCGGGAGATTGCCCAGGAGTTGGGGATCAGCCGCTCCTACGTGTCCCGGATCGAAAAGAACGCGCTTCAAAAGCTGCGGGAGTGCTTTGAGGAATGATAAAAGTATACTATTGTGAGAGAACGCCAAAGGGCGATGGAAAGACGGAGAGGATAAGCCAGCATCGCCTGGCTTATTCGCTGTTAGAGCAGGTCCTGGGGGAGAACTGGCCGGACCTGAAGGGATCCGGCTTGATTTATGACCGGAATCGGGATGGGAAGCCCTTCTTGCGGGGCTATCCGCAGATCCATTTTAACCTCAGCCACTGCTCCTGCTGCGTGGCCTGCGCCCTGGGGGATCATCCGGTGGGAGTGGATGTGGAGCATCGGTTTCCGTGGAAAGATTCCCTTGCAAGACGAATCTGCCATCCCCGGGAGCTGCAGCGTCTGGAGAAGCTTGAGGGCGAGGAGCGGAACCGGTGGTTAAACCGGATTTGGAGCCGGAAAGAGAGTTATCTGAAATATCTGGGGACCGGCATCCGCCGGGATCTGCGGGAGCTTCTTATCTGGGACGGGGAAACCGCAGAAACAGCCCGGGATGGGCAGAAACTGATCCTGGACGGGGAGCCCTGTAGTATCCAGGAGGTACAGACCGAGGGTTATACGCTGGTGACCTGCGGACGGGAACCATTCGCCGGGGAGCCATCGGAGTGCCGGGTTTAACGGCGGTCCGCAGTTTGTCTGGCCTGTCTGCGGTAGCGGCTGGGCGTAGTCTTGTATTTTTCTTTAAAGAGACGGTTAAAATAAGAGAGATTATCAAATCCTGTCTCCTGGGCCACTTCCAGAATCGGGTCAGAGGAGGTTACGAGCAGCCGGGAAGCCATGGTCAGCCGGTAGTCGTTGAGATAGGCGACGAAGGAGCTGCCCATGGTTTTTTTAAAATACTTCATAAAATGAGAGGCGCTGATATTCAGAAACGAGGCGATATCCGCCACGGAGATTTTCTCCCGATAATGTTCTTCGATATATTTTACGGTCTGTTTTGTTTTGTCCAGGGAGCGCTGCGTTCCGGCACTGGGCAGGGAGGCACGCCGGCTGTGATGGGCAAAGAGCAGATAAAAAAACTGAAACAGACAGCTCTTGATGGCGAAGGGATAGGCGGGCGGGAAAGTTTTACAGATTTCATCCGCCTGGTCGATGCAGGATACCAGTTCCCGGTAATGCTCCAGAGCGGGGGTCACACAGGTGGGCACAGAGAGGGTGCCAAGGAGCAGGGGATCCAGAAAATCGTGACTGCACAGATCTTCGTGGGGGGAGAGCAGCAGGCTCACCTGGAAGATAATATTTTCATATTCCATGGTCTCCTGCTTCCATGGCTGGATGGCGTGGAGATGCCCCGGCAG
>DBFBJF010000258.1:0-10947 GCA_048203265.1 Candidatus Merdiplasma sp. | reverse complement strand
CTGGATGCATCATAAGGGGCGCAACCGTCATCATTTTGAGTTCTGGACAGACTATTCCCAGAAGGTGAAGCCGGGAGAAAATCCGGTGGTTCCGGTGAAGATTCCCAGGAAGTATGTGGCGGAGATGTTGATGGACCGGATCGCCGCCTCCAAGACTTACCTGAAATCCCAGTATAATCAGCATGAACCGCTGAAATATTATCAGAAGGGGAGAAGCCATTACCTGATGCATCCCCAGACGGCGAAAGAACTGGAGCGGATGCTGCGGATTTTGGATAAGCGGGGAGAGCGGGAACTGTTCCGCTTTGTACGGGACTATTACCTGAAGGGTTACCCCATGTAAAGACCGGGGATCGTGGCATTGCCGATTGACTTTGCCATGCCGGAATGGTAGAATTTGGTGAAAAGAGATAAGTGCAAGGACAGAAAAGAAAGCTGCTGCACGGATTGGAGCACAGACATGATAAACGGAAAGAAAGTATTATTCAGCGGTATGCAGGCCACAGGGAATCTGACCCTGGGAAATTATCTGGGGGCACTGAAAAACTGGGTGAGCCTCTCAGATGAGTATGAGTGTTATTACAGCGTGGTGGATCTTCACTCCATCACCATCCGGCAGGATCCTGCGGTTCTGCGGAAAAGAGCCAGATCTCTGCTGATCTTATACATTGCGGCGGGAATTGACCCGGAGAAGAACTGTATTTATTATCAGTCCCACGTATCCGGCCATGCGGAGCTGGCATGGATTCTGGACTGCTTTACCTACATGGGCGAGTTGAACCGGATGACTCAGTTTAAGGACAAGGCGGCCAAGCATGCGGACAATATCAACGCGGGCCTGTTTACCTACCCGGTTTTGATGGCGGCGGACATTCTGCTCTACCAGGCGGACGTGGTTCCCGTAGGGCTTGACCAGATGCAGCACCTGGAGCTTACCAGAGACATCGCGCAGCGTTTCAACGCGATCTACGGCGATGTGTTCACCATCCCGGAGGCTTATCTGGGCAAGGTTGGAGCAAAGATCATGAGTCTTCAGGATCCCGGCAAGAAGATGAGCAAATCCGATGAAAACCCCAACGCCAGCATTTACCTGATGGATGATCCGGATACGGTGCGCAGAAAATTCAAGCGGGCGGTGACCGACTCGGAGGGAGTCATCCTTTACCGGGACGAGCAGCCAGGAGTAAAGAATCTGCTGGACATCTACTGTGCCTGCACCGGCAAGACACCGGATGAGGCGGTACAGGAGTTCGCCGGGTGCGGATACGGTCAGCTGAAAGAGGCGGTGGGAGACGCAGTAGTGGGCGTACTGGAGCCGCTGCAGAGGCGGGTGAAGGAACTGGAGCAGGATAAGGCCTACATTGATTCCGTGATCAAAAACAATGCGGAGCGGGCGAACTATACAGCCATGAAGACCCTGCGCAAGGTTCAGAAAAAAGTGGGATTCCCGGAGCGAATCCGCTGATATTCGCGGAAAAATTTAAAGTGGAGACAATGGAGCTGCCGCAATCTGTGGCAGCTCCTTAAGATTCGCAGAAAAATTCCGGAAACAGTTTCCTCATATCGGACGGGGGAGCAGCCTGAAAGGAAAGATCCTCCCCGGTGATAGGGTGGGAGAATTGAAGCTGCCAGGAGTGAAGGGCCTGTCTGCTGATCAGCTCCCTTTCGGGATTGTAGAGAAAATCCCCAATCAGGGGATGGCCCAGATACAGCATATGAACCCGGATCTGATGGGTGCGTCCGGTCTCCAGCCGAAGAGAGAGGAGGGTCAGATTCAGATCAGGATGGTAGGACAGAGCCTGATAATGGGTGACGGCGGGCTCTCCCCGCTCAAAGCTGACACAACGCTTCAGAGCAGAGCCCTCCTCCCTGGCGATGGGAGCCCGCACTGTGCCTCTGCCCTCCAGGCGTCCCCGGACAATGGCCAGATAGGTGCGCCGGATGTTCCGCCGCTTCAGATCATCGGAGAGAATGGAGGCGCTCAGCGCGTTTTTGGCCACAATCAGCAGCCCGCTGGTATCCCGGTCCAGTCGGTTGACACAGCGGCAGACAAAGGGCAGCCGCTGCTGCTGATAGTACCAGGCCAGGCCGTTGGCCAGCGTATGTTCATGGTTGTTGATGGAGGGATGAATGGGGGTATCCGGAGGCTTGTTGATCACCAGAAGATCCGAATCTTCCGTTACTATGTTCAGCTCCATGGGCACAGGCGCCACAGCGGGGGAGGAATCTTCCTCCTCCAGAAGGACATCCAGGCGGTCGCCGGGGGACAGCGCCCTGGAGACGGGAGAGCGAGCGCCGTTTAGCAAAATTCCCCGGGGGCTGCGCTTCAGTCCCGCTAAAATGCGATGGGAATACCTGCGGAAACGCAGGTATTCCCCGATGGTCATTCCGGCTTCCTCACCGGAAATGATATAATGATATTGTCTGTTCATATTCCTTTTCTTAGCTGGATTTCACCTTGTTCCAGTAGTCTGTGTACATGGTATCCACCTCATCGCCCAGGAACTGGTAAGTCTCACAGTTTTCCAGCATATCACTGGTGGGGAAGGCGATGGTGCTGTTGCGGATTTCTTCATCTTCGATCAGCTCTCTGGCCGCCTTGTTGGGGGTGGAGTAGGTGATGTAGTCAAAATTCATCAGAGCGATGTCGGGGCGGCAGAGGAAATTGATGAAGGCTTCCGCATTTTCCTTGTTTGCCGCGTTCTTCGGGATCACCCAGGAGTCGATCCAAAGGTTGCTTCCCTCCTTGGGAATGACATACTCCAGATTTTCATTCTCTCTCTGGGTGTAAATGGCCTCGCCGGAGTAGATGACTCCGATGGCAGCCTCCTCACCGATCATCTTATCCCGCACCTGATCGATTACATAGGCCTGAACCAGAGGCTTCTGCTCAATCAGAAGATCGGTGGCCTCAGAGATCTCATCCTCATTGGTGGTGTTCATGGAGTAACCCAGCCTTTTTAAAGCCACCATGAGGGCATCCCGGACGCTGTCCTGCATCAGAATGTTGTTCTCATACTTTTCATCCCACAGTACATCCCAGCTGTCGATCGGCTCATCCACCATGGTGGTGTTGTAGAGAATACCCACCGTGCCCCAGCAGTAGGGAACGGAATACTTGTTTCCGGGATCGAATTCTTCGGACCAGCTCAGGTACTGCTCGTCGATGTTCTCAATGTTGGGGACATTGTCAAAGTTGATTTCCTGGAGCAGATCCTCCTGGATCATCCGCTGGATCATGTAGTCTGAGGGGCATACCACATCGTAGGCGATTGCTCCGGCAGCTACCTTGGGATACATAATCTCGTTGGTCTCAAACTCTTCGTAAACTACTTCAATACCTGTTTCTTCCTCAAACATGTCGATGACTTCCGGGTCCAGATATTCGCCCCAGTTGTATACCACCACCTGGCCGGAGCCCTTTGTGCTGGTCTGGGATGCCTGAGCGGCCTCGGTGTCCGCGTCTGCCGCCGCGTCATCCTGGGCAGCTTCCGTGTTTGCGCCTGCCTGGGTGGTATCCTCGGCGGCGGAAGTTTCCTGCGTGTCGTTTACTCTCACACATCCGGTGAGGGAGCCGAGCACCACAAGCCCGGTCAGGGAGAGAACCATCATTTTTTTCATAACTGAAATCCTCCTCAATATTACTTTAGTGATATGATCAAGAATACCGATGAACGCATCGGTACTCCGGATGCCGCAGCGGTTTCATCAGATGGATTGTTTTGCCACATCGGTACGTTTCTTCTGGGGCCGCACATTTACGATCAGCAGCAGAACCAAAACAGAGACGAAAAGCAGGGTGGAGAGGGCGTACATCTCCGGTTTAATGCCCTTGCGCACCTCGGTATATATTTTGGTGGAGAGCGTCTCGAAGCCGGGGCCTTTCACAAAATGGGTGATAACAAAATCATCCAGAGACAGGGTAAAGGCTAACAGGAAGCCGGAGAGGACTCCCGGCATAATATCCGGCAAAACTACGGTAAAGAACGCCCTCATGGGTGAGGCGCCCAGATCCAGGGCTGCCTCGTAGGTGCTCACATTGACCTGCTTCAGCTTTGGAAGAATACTCATAACCACATAGGGCAGGTTGAAGGTAATGTGACCGATGAGCACGGTCCAGAAACCGAACTGTATGGTGTAGCCGAACTGGGTGAGAAAATTTCCCACGGCGATGAATACCAGCATCAGGGAGATACCGGTGACGATCTCCGCGTTCAGCATGGGGATATTGATGACACCCAACACCAGTGTGCGGCTGCGCCGCTTCATCTTATTGATGCTGATGGCCGCCATCAGTCCCAGCACGGTGGCGATCAGAGCGGAGAGCGCTCCGATAAGCAGCGTGTTGTACAGCGCGTCCATGATGGCGCTGTTTTCAAACAGACTCACGTACCACTGGGTGGTAAATCCGCCCCACTTGGCCCTGGTGCGGGACGCGTTGAAGGAGAGTACAATCAGGGTCAGAATGGGCGCGTACAGCAGCACAAAAATAAAGATCAGATAAATTCTCTGCAGCGCTTTTTTCATCAGAACGCAGCCCCCTCTCCATTTTTATCGTATTTCTGCATGATGGCCATGCTGATCAGAATAAACACCATCAGAACCAGGGAAAGTCCGCTTCCCACGTTCCAGTTGCTTCCCTGTTTAAATTTCTGCTCGATCACATTTCCGATCAGCAGGATCTTGCTGCCTCCCAGCAGGTCACTGATCACGAAGGTGGTCAGCGACGGCACAAATACCATGGTGATACCGCTGATCACGCCGGGAAGGCTCAAGGGGAAGATGATCCGGCAGAAGGTCTGAAAGCTGTTGGCCCCCAGATCCCTGGCCGCGTTCACCACATTTTTATCGATCTTCACCAGTACATTGTAGATGGGCAGCAGCATAAAGGGAAGAAAATTGTATACCATGCCCAGCACAATGGCATAGGGAGTGTTGATGATATTCAGCGTGGGAAGGTGCAGGAATTTTAACACCATGTTGATCACGCCGTTGCGCTCCAGCAGCGTCTGCCAGGCCAGAGTGCGAAGCAGGAAGTTCATCCACATGGGAATAATGAAAATCATCACGATAAAGCTGTTTGCATTGAACTTCATGTTGCTGAGGATCATAGCCAGAGGATAGGCCATAACCAGACAGATGACCGTACTGATGACAGACAGCAGCAAGGCCAGCCACAGGGCTTTTAAATTTTCGGGCCTGCCCATCTGGGCGATGTTATCCAGCGTAAAAGCTCCCTCCGCGGTGGTCAGTCCATAGTAGACGATCAGGAGCAGGGGGATCACGATAAATGCCACAGTCCATACCAGATAGGGACCGGACAGAAGCCAGTGTTTCTTATTCATCGCTCATCACCGCCTGTTCATCCTCGGATTCCGGTTTGTTCATGATCTGGATGTTAAAGGGATCAACTTTGATGCCCACCTCCGTGCCAACGGGATAGAGATGAGTGCTGTGCACCAGCCATTCAAAGCCGCCGGCCATCACTTCCATCTCATAGTGGACTCCCTTGAAGATCAGGTGGGTCACCCGTCCCCGGATGGTTCCCTGATCCGGCTCTACCAGCTCCACATCCTCGGGGCGGATTACCACATCCACCGGCTGATTACAGCCAAAGCCCACATCCACGCACTGGAATTTGGCTCCCAAAATCTCCACCAGCTTATCCTCAATCATCATTCCATCGATGATATTGCTGTCCCCGATGAAGTCCGCCACAAAGGCGTTCTGGGGCTCGTTGTAGATATCTTCCGGAGTGCCGATCTGCTGGATGTAGCCCTGGTTCATCACCACGATGGTGTCCGACATGGTCAGGGCCTCCTCTTGGTCGTGGGTGACGTAGATGAAGGTGATTCCCAGCTCATTTTTCAGGCGGATCAGCTCATACTGCATATCCTGGCGCAACTTTAAGTCCAGCGCGCCCAGGGGCTCATCCAGCAGAAGAACCTTGGGTTCATTGACGATGGCCCTGGCAATGGCGATACGCTGCTGCTGGCCGCCGCTTAAGGAGTCGGGAGTACGGTTTTCATATCCCTCCAGATTCACCAGCTTCAGGGCGTAACGGATTTTATCTTTGATGTACTCCTTACTCTTCTTTTTGATTTTCAGGCCAAAGGCGATGTTCTCTGCAATGGTCATGTGGGTAAACAGGGCATATTTCTGGAATACGGTGTTCAGCTGTCGTTTGTTGGGCGCCAGCTGGGTGATATCCTGTCCGCCAAAAATTACCTGACCTTTATCCGGCTGCTCAAAGCCGCCCAGAATACGCAGCGTGGTAGTCTTTCCGCAGCCGGAGGGGCCCAGGAGAGTGAGAAATTCATTTTCCCGGATGTACAGGTTCAAGTCATCCAGCACGGTGACACCGTCGTAAATTTTCGTAATATTTACCAGATCAATCAGCTTGTTACTCATGGCAGTCTCCTCAGTTTGTAAAATAATCGTGTATGGTTTTCCCAGGTCAGAAGCTGGGAGGCGTGCTCACCCAGATCAGCACAGCGCCGGTCCGCTTACTGGCGGTGATGTAGTGCTGCGTCTTCGGAGTGAAATAAAAGGCTTCCCCCTTTTTCGCCTTAAACACCTTCTGCCCCAGATGGATGGTGATGCTTCCGTTTAAAACGTAGCCAAATTCCTCCCCCTCATGGGGAATATCCGGGTAGGTGGAACCGCCGGGTTCCAGCGTCACGCGGATGGGCTCCATCATATTTTTCTGGGCGTTGGGGATGATCCATTCAATTTTGTTTTTCAGCTCGGTGTCCACCTTCTCAAAGTAATCCGCATCGTGAAACACGATCTGGTCATCCGACACATCGCAGAAAAAGTCCTTCAGATTTGTGCCAAGACACTGGAGAATGTCCACCAGCGTGGCGATAGAGGGGGAGGTCAGATCCCGCTCCACCTGGGAGATAAATCCCTTGGACAGCTCTGCACGGTTAGCCAGCTCCTCCTGGGTCAGTCCCTTGGCCACACGCAGTTCCTTCAGTTTCAGTCCAATTTGCATGTATCTCTTCCTTTCTGCTGCTGTTAAACAAAAAGTTTAGTTATACTGAATTAGCAGTTAAAATAAACAAAAAGTTTACCATCACTAAACAAACTAAGACGATTATACTCCTTCTTTCGGTTCTGTCAAGGAAAATATGAAAAAAATTTCCTTGACAGAGCGGGTTACTCATATTTTGCAGGAAATTTACTTAACAAACTCCTTCTGATATGCTAAAATAGCGTCATGGAACTGGCCAAAGGAGGAGCAACGATATGGAGAAGAAAAAATATGTGGCTTACGTGGGCACCTACACCCATGGCAGCAGCATTGGAATACATGTATATGACATCAATATGGACACGGGAGCGCTGACGGAGCGGAATGTGGTTCCGGTGCACAATGCATCTTACTTGACCAAGTCCTATAACGGCAAATACCTGTACTCCATCGCCGATGAGGGCGTGGAAGTTTTAAAGATTGAGCCCAACGGTGATCTGACTCCCATCAACAAGGTGGGAATTGATGGAATGAGAGGATGCTATCTGTCCACGGATAACTCCGGAAAGTTTCTGTTTGTGGGAGGGTATCACGATGGAAAGGTGACCGTTGTGCACACCCACAGAAACGGCCGTCTGGGAAGTGTGATGGATGGTGTGTTCCACCAGGGGCTTGGCAGTGTGGCGGAGCGGAATTTCCGTCCCCATGTGAGCTGTGTGCTGCCCACGCCGGATGGAAAATATCTGTGTGCGGTGGATAACGGAGTGGATCAGGTGAAGATATATAAGGTACATCCCACTACGGGCAAGCTGAGATTGGTGGACATTCTCCGCTGTGAACTGGAGTCCGGGCCCAGGCTCATCTGCTTTAGCAAGGATGGAAGATTTGCCTACATCAACTGCGAACTGACTAACAAGATCCGGGTTTACGCTTACAACGGTGAGGGGAAGTACCCGGAGTTTGATCTGCTGCAGGAGGTGGACAGTCTGATGGATGAGAAGGAGGCCAGCAGCGCCTGCTGCGCCATGAAGATTTCTCCCAGCGGAAAATATCTGTACTGCTCCAGCGCGGGGGAAAATACCGTTGGAATTTTTTCAATCAATCCGGAGAGCGGTCTGCTCACAAAAATTTGTATCCTGCCCATCAGCGGCGGCTATCCCAAGGATGTGGATGTGCTTCCGGATGAGAAGACGTTGATTGTGCTCTGCCATGAATCCAACTACATGAGATTCTTCACGGTGGATTACGAGAAGGGGACTTTGGTGATGAAGGGAAAACAGCTTCCGGTGGAAACACCAAACTGCATTTTGATCTCGGAGACCGAAGAGTAGGCTTTACATTTGGAAAGATGAAAGGAAAAGAAAAGGGACGAAAGGGACGAAAGAAGCCCCCTGCCGGCCAGCGGATTTTGGCTGACCGGCAGGGGGCTTTCTTTCCCTTAAGAGTAAATTTTGTGAAGATGATCCATGGTGGCAGTCATATTCTGCATCAGCAGATCCAGAATGGTGATGGCGGTCATGGCTTCCACCACCACCACCGCCCTGGGAACGATGATGGGATCATGGCGGCCCTTGATGAGGATTTCCCCGCAGGTGCCGTCCTGGAACAGGGCGGTCTGTGGACGGGCGATGGAGGCGGTGGGCTTGAACGAGGCTCTCACCAGAAGATCGCTGCCATCGCTGATACCTCCCAGAATTCCACCGGCGTGGTTGGTGGATTTTTTTGGGTGTCCTGTTTCATCAAGTTCGTACTGATCGTTATTCTCATGGCCTTTGGCTTTTGAGACCGCCACACCGTCGCCAATCTCCACCGCTTTGACTGCGCCGATAGAAAACAGGGCTTTTCCGAGGGTGGCATCCAGCTTGTCAAAGACAGGCTCCCCAATGCCGGGGCGCATATGCTCCACCAGACACTCCACCACGCCGCCGGAGGAAGTCTGGCTTCTTAAACATTCCTCCAGATATTGAACGGCCGCTTCCTCTGCCTGGGCATCCGGCATATAGAGACGGCTCTCGGCAATGTGGCTGCGGCAGAAGCGGGAGGGGTCGCACTGAATGCTGCCGATGGACTTAGTGTAGGCGGTCAGCGTGATCCCCAGCTCTCCCAGTATCTTGGAGGCGATGGCTCCCGCGGCCACCCGCCCGATGGTCTCTCTTCCAGAAGAACGGCCGCCGCCTCGGTAGTCCCGGAAACCGTATTTCTGGTCGAAGGTGTAGTCCGCGTGGCTGGGGCGGTAGTAGGAGGCGATCTCGCGGTAGTCTTTGGAGCGCTGGTCCTTGTTGAAGACAATCATGGAGATGGGGGTTCCGGTGGTCTTCCCTTCAAAAGTGCCGGAGAGAATCTCCACCTGATCCGCCTCATTGCGGGCGGTGGTATAGCGGTTCTGGCCGGGGCGCCTGCGGTCCAGGAAGGGCTGAATATCCGCTTCACTTAAAGCCAGACCGGCGGGACAGCCGTCCACCACCACACCGATTCCTTTTCCGTGGGATTCCCCCCAGGTGGTAATGCGAAATAATGTTCCAAATGATGATCCGGGCATATGCTTTTCGTATCCTTTCTTAATAAATTGAATATTTTCTCATCTATTTCACTATTATAGCGAAGGTGGGACTGGTTTTCAACCCGGAAGGACCGGAAGAAAATTTTCAGTGTCCGAATAAGAGAAGCGGACATATGATATAAGGAAGAGACAGAAGGAGTGGTTCGGTGGAGACGAAATGCCGGGGAATTCTGCACAGAGTGGAGCAGGGGGATACTCTGTATCTTCTCGGGAAAAAATATCAGGTATCTGTGGCGTCTATTCTGTACGCCAATCCCTATGTGGACGTTTATCAGCTCCAGGTGGGAGATGAACTTTGCATCCCGAAGGTAGAGCAGGAAGCAACAGAGGAAATGGCGCCGGTTCGACCGGTTTGACAAGCGGAGACAGACCATTGTGCGCGGGAAATAAGCACGGGTTTGTCTCCGCTTTTTTCGGCATCCGGACTGTTTCTTAAAAAAATGTGAACAGCCGTTCCTGTCATTGACAACTAAAAAGGGAAACCATATAATTAAAACTTAAGTAAAACCCATGTAAATTGCCGGCAGGCAAGTTTTCATGAATATATAGGAAAGGAACGAACATGAAATTTCTGAATAAGATGGAACGAAAGTTCGGGAGATATGCTATTCCCAATCTTCCGGCTATTATTATTGCGCTCTATGTGGCAGGGTATATTCTGGAATTTTTCCAGCCTAATATTTTGTATTATCTGACCCTGGAGCCCTACTATATTCTTCATGGACAGATTTGGCGGATTGTGACCTGGCTGATTATACCGCCCAGTTCCCTGGGAATTTTTACAATTTTCATGCTGCTTTTGTACTATTCGCTGGGAAAGACACTGGAGCGGACCTGGGGAGTCTTCCGGTTTAACGTCTACATTCTCAGCGGTGTGCTGTTCACCGTGCTGGGGGCTTTTTTGCTTTATGTGATTTTGGGCGGGGACATTATTTTCGGATCCTTCTTTTTCAGCACCTACTACGTGAACATGTCCATTTTCCTGGCCTTTGCGGTGTGCTACCCCAACATGGAAGTATTGCTGTATATGATTTTCCCGGTAAAGATCAAGTGGATGGGCATCTTATACGGCATCTTTATTATCTATGAATTTATAGAGAGCTCCTGGGTGGGGCGGGTGGCGATCTTTGCCTCCCTGCTGAATTTTGTGATCTTTTTCCTGTCCACCAGGAATTTCCGCAGGGTTTCCCCCAAGGAGATTCACAGGAAGCAGAAATTTGCCAAATCCATGGCGGGCGCGGCGCCTAAGGCTGGAGCGCCCAGACATCGGTGCGCGGTGTGCGGCAGGACGGAGCTGGATGATCCCCGGCTGGAATTCCGGTACTGCTCCAAGTGCGATGGAGACTACGAGTACTGTCAGGATCATCTGTTTACCCATGAACATATCAAACATCATTGAGAAGTAAGGAAG
>DBFBJF010000257.1:0-8234 GCA_048203265.1 Candidatus Merdiplasma sp. | reverse complement strand
TCTTCCATAGCGCCAATACAAATTTTCTCCCAATAGCGATTATCCGAAAAGGGAGACACAAAAGTTACTCTTTTATCCCACACATCTAGGTTTTCTTTTCTCACCGGACCGGTTAAAAGAGGTGAAATCACAATAATCAGGCAGAGGATCCCCACAATTATCACATTTCGTTTCATTTCTTATTCCTTTTCTATTCTTGCTGCCAAAAATTCCCTCATTTCTCCTACTGTCATTCCTGTATTTTTTTTAAAGACTCGATAGAAATAGGCTGCCGACTGGTACCCCACCTGACTGCTCAGGTTCCGTTCCGCCGTGGTTTGCTGTCGCATCAAACGAATTGCCTCATTAATACGAGCGCTTGTCAGCAATTCCACAAAACTGGTGCTGAGCTGCTGTGTCAGAAGTCTGCTCAAGTAAAAAGAGCTGATCCCCGTTCCCGCAGATGCCGCCGCGTCTTCTAGCGTAATATCATCGGAGAAATTGTTTTCGATGTAGGTCAACGCATCCATCACATAACCAGTCCGAGCATCCGTCTTTTCTTTTGGATGCATCAAAAAGCACAGGTAATCAGCAGCTCGTTCTGCCAGTTCATCTAATGTATTTAAGGCAGAAAAAGTCTGCCGGAGCTGCTGCCAGGAATAAATATTATGTCCGCTGATTTTTCTGGAACAATTCTGAAGATTTTCTATCATTGCCACAATCATTTGCCGATCCGTATATCCCGATGTATGCCACAGTTTTATTTGTTCTTTCAAAAAATCACAAGTTTTTTCTCGATCTTTGTCATTTACAATCTCCACTAATTTTTTTGCGAGACAAAATGCGTTTTCTCTGCTCGAATAAAATAAACTCTCTGTCTTTTTTTCATAAAAACAAATTTTTTCCTCATGACACATCAAAATAGCGTTGACTGCTTCCTGATATGCCTCCGCCATTTCCTCGTAATCATATCGCCAGCGGCTCACTCCAAAATGGGGCTCCTGATGCATAATTTTTTTCGCTTGTTGATCAATTTGAAGCAACAAACCATTGACCCAGCTTTGATAGTTTCCCTGTCCCACTATTTCTCCTG
This sequence comes from Candidatus Merdiplasma sp., assembly GCA_048203265.1. GTDB lineage: Bacteria > Bacillota > Clostridia > Lachnospirales > Lachnospiraceae > Merdiplasma. The sequence continues at coordinate 7,162 of DBFBJF010000257.1, read as the reverse complement.
GAAACAGGAATAAAATCAGCATATTTTTATAAACCTTAGACAAAAAAGTACAAAAATTCTTCAGCAATTCACCGGCGATTTGAGATAAGTTTCTCAGACAGTCTTCATCATTCAAAGTTGCTACTACAAACACGCCACCCCAGTAAGTATGCCCCATGTTTTCCAGCCATATCTGCAGTTCTTCTTCATTGGGCTTTCCCAAAATCACAGAGGAAATCACTTCACGACCTGCAATATCCACCATTTTCCGATAACTCTCCGAACCTGATTTTGTCCTGAATTCCAGTGAACGTTCATGGTCGACTGCCTTCATGGCTTTCTCTACCGCTTTTAAATAATCTTGCCGCTCCAACGGCTTTACCAAAAAAGCACAGGCCCCCAGCGATATAGCTTCTTTGGCATACTCAAATTCGCTGTAAGCCGTGTTAATAATCACCTGAGCGTGCACTGCTTCATTTCTCAAAACACCAATTGCCCCAAGTCCATTTAAATCTGGCATATTAATATCGGTAATAATGATATCCGGCTGCTCCTCCCTCACTCTCTCGATCAGTTCGGTTCCATTCGCTGCGCTTGGCAGCAACCGAATGTTAGAAAAACTATTCTGCAAAATCTGCTCCTGGCCGCGGCATTCAATTGCCTCATCATCTGCAATAATAATGGTATACATGAAATCCCCCCTGTCATCCGCTGATTGTCTTTTCATGTATGTTGAAACAGGGCTGTCGCTATACGTCAGCCCTGTTTCAGTATTTCACTATTTATTATAACTTTTATCCAGCAAGGATACAACCTTGTTATTTAGCAGCAGTAGCTTCTTCCATTAGTGCGCAGAGCTGCTCATCACCAAGAATTGTGCACTGAGAATTATCAGAAAATACCATGATATTCTTTTCTTCTGTTGTATAAGGTTTCCATTCCAAATTCTCTGTACTGGGATCTCCCGTTGACGCAAATGCCAAAAGTGCATCGGCCATTTCATCCTGTACCTTATGAGCGGTCTCATCGCCGCCGGTGGCTCTCGTCACTACCGGGATATCAATGTTGTGGAACAGGAAGCTTAAATCCTCGCAGTGGATCGGCAGAATACCGCCATTTACAGGGACTTCATAGTAGAACAGATACTCATATACCGGAGCCGTAGCATTAGCCAGCTTACCTTCCAGAATATTCTCTACACCCATTCTGCCAAGACCTGTAGGCGCATAGAAATACGCATCCGCAAGAGGTCTATCCGGGAACACCTTCTGGAATTCTTCCGCGATAGCTTCCGCATTATCACCGTACTTTTCCGTCAGATTCGCCATGGTCTCTTCCTCGGTCCACTCATTTTTGTTGGGGCCATCAAACTGCCAGCTGTAGTTAAACTCGCTAAAAACGCTACTGGCCATAAACGGAATATCGTTTGCCCAGTCACAGTAATCATCCAGAATATACTCGCCGTCATTCTCAGGGCTCCAGGATACTCCCACCTCGCTGGTAGCTTCCGCAGCTGCGGTAATCAGAGTATGATAATCGATTGTTTTCAGTTCGTCCACCTGGCTCTCATCCAGTCCTAAATTTTCCAGTAAAGCAGGGGCTATTGACTGGGCATTTTCTGTAGTAATGCCACCCACACCACCGCTGATGCAGATCGCCTTGTCAAATAATCCCTCTGCCGCCGGAGTACGCATCAGGGTGGTCACCTTTCCACCGCCGCCAGACTGGCCGAAAATAGTTACATTATCAGGATCTCCGCCGAAGTTGGCGATATTCTCCTGCACCCACTCCAGAGATGCCACCAGATCTTTGATACCCAAATTAGAAGCGCCTGCGTACTCATCACCGTATGCAGTCAGATCCAGGAAACCAAGTACATTCAATCTATGATTTACCGTCACAACCACCACATCGCCGTAGTCACTCAGATTCTTACCCTCGTAGGAGGCGCCCTCAATGGAGGAACCATTATTATATCCACCGCCATGGAAGAATACCAGAACCGGTTTCTTGGCCTCTGTATCCAGAGACTGAGTCCATACATTCAGGTTCATACATTCCTCATTCTGAATCCAGTAGCGATGAGGCCATACCATCTCGTCCGCGCCTACTTCCGTCTGATCAGGAATGGGGCAAACTGCGCCATACGCCTGAGCGCTTCTCACGCCCTCCCAGGGTTCCACATCCTGGGGCTCCTCAAACCGTTCCGCGGTAGCATAGGGGATTCCAAGGAACGCATAGGTATCATCATCCATGTATCCCATCACCTGACCTGCCGCTGTGTCGGCAATAGGGGGATTGTTCGCATCATATACTGCTTCCGTATCAGCTTCTGCCGCAACTGCACTCATAGAAGACAGCATCATCATGGCTGCCATACCTGCTGCACTCCATTTTTTCCACTTGTTCATTTCCATCCTCCTTTTTCTGCATTTTTGCACATAATTTCTTTGCTCTGGGATCCCTTTCAAAGTGATTTTATTATACCACTGGCAAAAAACGGAAAGAAGTCTGAAAAATTTGTACTGATATGCAAATTTTTGTTCCACTCTATCTTGGCACGGTCACGAAGAATTTTATCTGTCACATACCAAAGCGCTTCATGCTCTCCCGGAACTCATCCAACCCCGCAAGCCGTTTCAGCCTGCGCAGTTTCATTCCACAGGTTTTACAGATATGTTCCAGTCCTGCTTCCACGATGACGTTGGATACCCGGATTTCCTTTGGAGCTCCATGGGCCAGAATAAATCCGATGATCTCCTCCGCCAGGGAAACCACCGCATCCTCCTCCGGTTCGAGCATCTCATATTTCAGGATTAAGCCTGTGGACGCCTCCCCCACCAGGCACATGGGCGGATTGGCCGGACGGTCATACTTTTTATCATGTACGCCGCTTCCAAGCATACAAATATCGGCTTCCAGCACGATATTGCTTTGGGGCGCTCTGCCCAGATCATCGAGGAGCTCCTCATCCATGATTTCAAGACTGCCAAATTCGAAAGAGGAAAACGGAAGGGGCCTCTCCTCTGCCGTCTTCACTTCTTTCTTATCGTTAAATTCCAGGTAAAACATATTTGCATCCTGAAAATTTACCTGGATATTTCGTTCCTCATAGGCCTTCAAAGCCCGCTCCAGATTTTGAAAATGTTCCGTCATGCGAATCACTTCATCCTGATCCAGCTGATAGGGATAGTATCCCGGTTCAAAGGACAGGAAATAAAGCCACTGATTCTTTCCCCGGTAGCGATAACCCAATTCTTTGATGATTTTTCTCTGCTTTTCCGTCAGTTCCTCCCGGTTTCCCCAATAGCAGGTGAGATTCCTCTGATTAAACATCGCATATTCCGCCGACAGATTAAGGCGCTCCTGCATGGTGAGCATCAGGAAACTATTAAAAGCCTCATATCCCTCATAGACCGCAACGCCGTAACACTCATTGCCTCTGCCCAGGATACTGAAAAATGTGGTATTTTCTGGCATATCAGCGCCCACCGCAATCAGATCCATATCCCAGAATTTCTCCCAGGGCTTCATTTCTTTGATTCTGGTGGCCGTCTCATACAGTTCTTTCCACTGACTCAAATCTGCTTCTTTTCTCATTTTTCTCCTTTATCCCATAAACGCCATGGACGGCGGAATTCTCCCCGCCGTCCATGCTCAAAAACCCTTCCGCCTGCCCTCTCAGGCAGGAAGCGGAAAGCTATTTATCTGATGTCAAGCGCCGCATGATATCCCTGGTACACTGCGTTGGTGATGGTTCCCACCTTGGCACAGTCACCGATCACGTACACGTAGGGAGCGCAGTCCCTCAGCTCGTCCACTACTTCTGTTCTGGCTCTCTGTCCCAGGGCACAGATCACGGATTTTCCTGGAATTTTTACCTCCTGACCACTCTTATCCTGACAGACCACGCCGTCCTGCTCAACCCGCATCCCCTTCAACCCGGTGCGTATGGTCAGATTTTCCAGGCTCTCCATCTCCTGCAGCAGAAGCGGCCGGTGGCGCACATTGGCGTCCGGAGCCAGCTCATCCCGCATCTCAATCACGGTGACCTTCTTCCCCTCTCTGGCCAGATGGATGGCGGCCTCGCAGCCTGCCAGGCCGCCGCCCAGCACCGCCACTTCATCCTTTACCTTATCCTTTTCCAGGTAATACCGGTTCACAATCACCACCTGGTCTCCATCGATGCCCTCAAGGGGCGGCACCAGGGGGCGGGATCCCGCCGCGATGATCAATGCGTCCGGCTTCTCCTGCTCCACCAGTTCCTTCGTTGCCTTCGTATTCAGCCGGATCTCCACACCGGCCTCCCTGCACTGTCTGGCAAAGGTCAGGGAGAGCTGATACATTTCATATTTAAAGGGAAGCGCCTGCTCACTCTTGAGAATGCCGCCCAATTCGGCCTCTTTTTCCATGAGAATCACCCGGTGTCCCCGCAGCGCCGCCGTGTGGGCCGCCTTCAAACCTCCGGGGCCTCCGCCCACCACCACTACCTTTCTCGGTATCGGTGCTTTTCCGACCTCATCCCCCTCCAGTTCCCGGCCAATCAGAGGATTGACCGTGCAGCGTCTGGTGGAGGTGGCTGCCCGCTCCGCCATACAGGTGAAGCAGCGCAGGCATCTGACAATGTCCTCCTCCTTATTTGCCATCACCTTCCGGGGAAGGTAGGGATCCGCCAGCAGAGCTCTGGCCATATAGACCACATCCGCCTTCCCCTCAGCAAGGATCTGTTCCATCTGCTCCGGATCATTCAATCCTCCCAGTGTCGCCACCGGCACCGACACGTGCTTTTTGATCTCCGCCGCCAGGTAGACGTTGCAGCCGTGTTCCCGGAACATGGACGGATGGGTGTTTCCAAATCCTCTCTGATAGGTTCCGGCAGAGACATGGAGCAGATCGATGTAGGGCTCGATCATCTGGGCAATCCGGCAGCCCTCCTCCAGATCATAGCCTCCCTCAAACAGTTCGGATCCGCTCATGCGGAACTCAATGGGGAACCCGGGCCCTACAGCCGCCCGCACGGATTTCAGTACTTCGATAGCCAGCCGGCAGCGGTTCTCCAGAGACCCTCCGTACTCGTCTGTCCTCTTATTAAAATAAGGAGAAAGGAACTGATTTAACAGCCAGCCGTGGCCGCCGTGTATCATCAGCATCTCAAACCCGGCCCGCTTGGCCAGCCCTGCCACGGTTCCGTAGGCTTCCACGATCTCCTGGATCAGCGCTTTCGTCAGGGCCTTCACCGGCACTCCATCCGGCCGCACCGTGTCAATCGGCCCCCACTGATTCATCTCATGCTTTCTAGTTTTATCTGTCATGTAAGTACCGGCATACATACCGGAGTGGGAGAGCTCCAGGCTGGGAATGGCCCCATGTCTGCGGATGGCGTCCGCTGTGTAAGTGGCCGCCGCCAGAGAATTCAGAATGGCCGTGTCCAGATGATAGGCATGGGATCCGTCCGTCTTGGGATGAACCATGCACTCGCTGACCGTCACCGCTCCGGCTCCGCCTTTTCCTCTCAGCTCATAAAATGCCGTAGACTTGGGGCCGATACACCCATCATTGGTAATGTCCGTTCCTCCCATGGGTGCGGAGAACATGCGATTTCGAAATCTCACCTTTCCGATGGTAATGGGACTGCAAAGATGTGGATATTTCCGTTCCATAGCTTCACTTCCTCTCCATAATTAATCAATATGTCCTTTAAAACATGGCTTTCTTCTCCGGAAGATTTCCCCATTTTCCGGACAAGCCACGACTCTTATTTCTTTTATTGTAATCAAGGCATTTTTCACTGTCAATGGACAACCCGTTCAACGATTCTCTCCACTCTATTTTTCACAAATATTTGAGCACAAGCTTCTCAATAAGCCGCGTATTCAACATGGTTTTTTCTGTCTCAAATGTCAAAATCAGACGTTCCCCGGGAAAGATATCGTTTTCCTCATATGCGGCTATCTTTCTGACTGCATTTCTGGCATATATGGGATCATCCATCCTGCCGTCATGCTCCCAATAGATTTCCTGTCCCGTCCTTCTTGAGAGAAATGTAAAATCCGGATGGACTATACCGAAGCGCTCCAGATACAGCGGACACTCATATTTGTACGGTATGCCTTTCCGATAAAAATAGTCTGCCAGTATTTTTTCTGATTTTGATCGCACCCGCTCCCCCCGCTCCGATAGGATAACAGGAATATCCTCCTGAAATTCTTTCTGTGGATATATCTGCGCCATCCATGCTTCCAACCGCTGTTCCCAGGTGGGCTCAATGGGAGAAATCAGCTTCTTTCTCTCTTTATGCTCGTTTCGAAATACTTTTTCTATCTCCCTGTCCTCATAATCTCTGGTGATTCTCTTAATCTGCGACAGCCTCTTTTGTGCCAGCTTCAGAACCTTTTCATCATAGGATTTCTGCGCAAGTTTTCTCGCCAATTCTTGCTCTGTCCTGGACATATACCTTCCTTTTTTCTTTTCTCCCGGCACGCAATGATAATATTGTACCGAATGATGGCTGCTGGATAAGCGCAGCTTACCCAAAGGCACATCTTTCAGCCGCTCTTCGGCCTGTCGGCAAATTCTCTCCAATCTAATCTGCTCCTTCAGCAGCATTTCTCTGAGACCTTCCATTCTAATAACCCCCTTCTTTCACTGGCAAGTTTGATACACTGTCAGCTTGCTGCCTGGTATTGACTGATTTACTGCCATAAATTACATTTTTGATTATCGGCCGTAAGATTTTTCTCAATTTTACGGACCTTGTCTAATTTTCTGTTGGAGATCCGTAAATTTCCGACCTCCTTTACGAGCCGTCAACCATTTCTGATGCATGGACCGTAAATTCCTAGTATGCTTTACGGGCTCTCAACCACTTCTGGTCCATAAACCGTAATTATTTTCTCCCCCCTTCCCTATTTTACGTTCTCTGGTTAATTTAAAACTGATAGACCGTAAATCCACAGTCTACGTTACGGCCCGCTAACTACTTCCAATTAAAGTACCGTAAACCTCGGTCTCCCTTACGGCCCACTAGCTACTTTCAGTTAAATTGCCGTAAACCTGTAAACCTCGGCTCCCTTTACGATCCGCCAACCGCCCGGGAACCGTGAGACGTAAACTCCCCCGGAATTTATGGCTTCAGTCCACAATTAGGCATATAAGAAACAAATATACGGATCCGATTTTATTC
>DBFBJF010000256.1:0-2563 GCA_048203265.1 Candidatus Merdiplasma sp. | reverse complement strand
TGGCAAAACGGGACAGTACTGTGGTGAATCTTCATCCCGCCAGGCTGCGGGATACTGGGCGCTATCTTAAGCCTATTCTCACGATTGGGTTCCCGTCAGCAGTACAGTATGCGTTGACGGTTGTGGCCGTTGCAGCCCAGTCACGGTTTGTTTCCCAATATACCACCGAGGCCATCGCTGCTTTGGGAATTGTGAAGAAGCTGGATCAGCTTCCTCTCTACTTTTCCATTGGTGTGTCAAACGGACTGCTGCCCCTTTTGGCCTACAATTACTCGGCTGGGAATAGAGAACGGAGGAGAAGAATGTTCCGGCTGGGATGCCTGGTATCTCTGACCTTTTCCCTGCTCTGCCTGATTGTTTATGAGCTTTTCGCACCAGGGCTGTCGGCCCTGTTTATCAGCGACCCGGTCACTATCCGCTACAGTGCCGCTTTTTTGCGCAGAATGGTGACTGCCATGCCGATGATGTCTGTGTGCTATTCCATGATTATTCAATTTCAGGCTATGGGAAAGTTTAAAGAGTCATTGGTGTGCTCTGTCCTCAGAAAAGGAGTACTGGATATTCCTCTGCTCTTTTTGATGAATGGCCTGCTGGGACTTTATGGATGCATGTGGGTGCAGCCCATGGTGGATTCCATTTCTCTGATTGCGGCGGGAGGGTTTTACCGGAGGATAAAATAAGATTATGAAAGTTACAATTCTTTCCACAGAAAAATCAGCTATAATAGACATAATGAGATTTTGGAACGAAGGAGGAGAGAAAAGATGAAGGAAATTTTTCACAGAACCAGCATCCGAAATTATACAGATCAGCCCGTGGAGAAAGAAAAAGTAATTCAGCTTATGAGGGCGGCCATGGCGGCTCCCTCGGCTGTTAATCAGCAGCCCTGGGAATTTTATGTGGTGACAGACAGGAGGGTATTGGACGCGCTGGCGGAGTGCAGCCCCTTTGCCGGGATGCTGAAGCGGGCGCCCCTGGGAATTGTGGTATGTGCCAAGGCAGACTGCCAGCGGCCGGAATATGCGCAGATTGACTGCAGCGCTGCCACGGAAAATCTGCTCTTGGAGGCGGACGGCCTGGGCCTGGGGGCTGTGTGGATGGGAATCGCACCCATTCCGGAGCGGATGGAAGCTGCCAGAAAAGTGCTTCAGATTCCGGACAGGCTGTACGCCTTTGCCTTTGTTGCCTGTGGTTATCCCGCAGAGGAGAAAAAACAGCAGGACCGGTACGATGAGAGCCGAATTCATTATGTATAACGAGCAGCGAAGGAGAAGACAAATCAGATGAATCAAAACGAAAAATGGCTCCAGTGGGCGGTGGAGCTTCAGAGTTTGGCCCAGGCTGGATTGTACTACGGAAAAGACCGGTTTGATATAGAGCGCTTTGAGCGGATCAGAGAAATCTCCGCTGAGATGATCAGCTATAAGACAGAGATCCCCCTGGATAAGGTGAAGGATCTGTTCTGCAGTGAGACCGGTTATCAGACGCCGAAACTGGACACCAGAGCGGCTATTTTCCAGGATGAGAAAATTCTGCTGGTACAGGAAAACAACGGAACCTGGTCGCTGCCCGGAGGATGGGTGGACGTGGACTGCTCCGTGCGGGAAAATACGGTGAAAGAAGTGAAAGAGGAGGCCGGACTGGATGTCACCGCCGATCTGGTGATTGCCATACAGGATCGAGATAAGCATAATCTTCCGGTGTATGCCTATAAGGTGTGCAAGGTTTTTGTGCTGTGCAGCGTGATCGGAGGGAGCTTTCAGGAGAACAGTGAGACAAGGGACAGCGGCTATTTTTCACTCGATGAGCTTCCCAGACTGGCGGAGGAGAAGAATACCAGAGAACAGATTGCCCTGTGTTTTGAAGCGTACCATTCCAGCCAGTGGAAGACGCTGTTTGACTAATGATCCGGATGGAGGGAAGACAGATGGAAACGGAGGTTTTGCTCCATGAGCAGGCAGAAGATTCCCTGCTGAAATTTGCGGTTGTTATGGCAAGAAAGGATGGGAAGTGGATTCTTTGCAGGCACCGGGACCGGGATACCTGGGAATTTCCCGGAGGACACCGGGAGCCGGGCGAGGATATAATGGAAACTGCCAGAAGAGAGCTGTGGGAGGAGACAGGAGCCACGGATTATTCCCTTGAGCCGGTCTGCGCTTACTCCGTGAGAGGCGATTATCCCATCAACCGTGAATTTGGCGGAGAGGTGTTTGGGATGCTGTACTTTTCGCAGGTCAGAGCCATGGAGCGGGAGCTTCACAGCGAGATCGCGGAAGTGATGGTGACGGAACATCTGCCAAAACGGTGGACTTACCCTGATATTCAGCCGAAACTTTTGGAGGCCGCCATAAGGCATCAGTTTCTATGCCCGGAAGAAACAGAAGATTAAAAATGCGATGAGATCATGAGGAGGAATTTATTATGCTGGAGATTGGAACGAAAGCGCCGGCGTTTTCACTGCCGGATCAGAATGGAACCATTCATACGTTGGAGGAATACAGAGGGAAGAAGGTAATTCTCTACTTTTATCCCAAGGATAACACGGCAGGCTGTACAAAGCAGG
>DBFBJF010000255.1:0-3420 GCA_048203265.1 Candidatus Merdiplasma sp. | reverse complement strand
CAAAAAACATATACTAGGGTATAATATCGATAGATGTGATACGGATATAGCACAGGCGAAGTTCATACACAACCTGGGGTGTGCGACAATCCTATTATTTTGAACCTACATTTACTTTTCATGGGATTCTTATATCGCTGTCACCGATGTCAGGCCTCCGTTTGCAGTGGAAGGCAGAGATGGCAGCTGCGGTTACCCACCTAGCTCTGCTAGGAGTCAAAAGATAGGAAACGGCACTTTGGGGAGATAGAAGAGGGCATGTTTTATGTCCTCTTTTCATATACTTAGGACAAGATGAGCAGCGGGCCGGCGGCATAAGGCATGACCGGGCGGCCAGGAAGGGCGCAAAGTTCAGGTATATGAAGGTTAGAATATGGACCGGATTGATTACGCTGGTATTGTCAGCGGTTATTTTGAGATACTATATAACAGAGTATGGGGAGACCAGGGAGGCCATAAAAGAACAGGCAGTGACCGGGGCGAGGGAAACTGAAGGTACTTTTGCTGGGGCAGAAGACCGGATGCAGGCAGCAGAAAAAGAGGTGGGGCAGCCTGCGGCGGAGAAAGAAAGCCAGATGACGGAAGAAGCGGTGAAGACCGCAGCGGAAGAAACGGCGCAGGAGGCGCAGAAGGTTATCCGTGTGCTGATTAAAACGGATGATTTTTTGGACATATTCCACAGAGAACTTGAGATCACCGGAACCGGGGCGTTTCGAGTCGTTCAGGGGGAGGATGAGGTTACTTACCCGTCTGGAACCGTTTTTTCAGCGCAAACCTTTTTTGACAGCAAAGAAGCCTCCGATGAGATACCGGTTATCTTATCCCCGGTGGAGCCCGATGGCCGGCTTCAAGTGCTGAATCTGGTGAGGAATGAGTCGCCGCCGGCCTACCTGGGGACTTTGGAAATATCCCGGCAGGAGAATGGTTACCTGCTGATCAACGAGCTCCCGCTGGAGGAATACCTGCCCTCGGTGCTGTCAAGCGAGATGAGCGGAGGATTTCCTTCGGAGGCTTTGAAAGCCCAGGCAGTCAGTGCCAGAACTTATGCGCTGAAATGCATTCGTGAGGCGGGCGGAAGCTGTCACGGAGCGGATCTGGACGACAGTGTTTCCTATCAGGTGTACAACAATATGCCCGGGGATGCGGCCACCAGACAGGCGGTGGAAGATACCGCGGGACTGGTTTTGAAAAAGGAGGGAAAACTGGCGGATGTCAGCTACTTTTCCACTTCCAGCGGAGTGACCCCGGAGGACTTCTTTGAGACGGAGGAGGAATTCCGCCAATTCATTCAGGAGGGGCGGGATACCGATCTGGAACGGGAAGAGCCGTGGTATCGCTGGAGTGCGCAGATTACGTCGGAACAGATCAGGAACAATCTTTTGAATATGGGGCTGGAGGCGCCGGGAACGGTGACAGGGATTGCTGTGACAGAGCGGGATGCCAATGGCCAGGCCAGGGAACTGGAAATCCTGGGGGAGAATTCCAGCCTGCACATTGCCGGAGAGTATGATATTCGTCAAACCCTTTCTCCTGGAACGGCCATTCTTCTGCAGGATGGCAGCAGCTGCGCGCCCATGCAGCTTCTTCCCAGCGCCTGGTTTGTCATAGACAGATGGGAAACCGGTGAGGAAACCGCAGAAACGGAAGAAGACAGCACAGCAGAGCCTGGATGGAAACTGACGGGAGGCGGCTTTGGCCACGGAAACGGCATGTCCCAGAACGGAGCCAGGATCATGGCAAGCCAGGGAAAAACGTTTCGCGAAATTCTGGAATTTTATTATCCGGGCACCCAGGTTTTGATACCGGAAGACCGGTGAGGTGCGGGGAGAGGGACAGAGGAAGAGACAGTGAAGTATTGGAGACGGTTAAAAGAGAAAAAGTTTATACGGTTTCTCTGTGTGATGTATAAAAAAATACGGTATGACCGTATTGATGTGTATGCCGCGCAAGCCGGCTTTTATTTGATTATGAGCGCTGCCCCTATTATCATGCTGATGTTTACGCTGCTGAAGTTTACGCCGCTCACGCAGGAAGTGGTAATGGACGCGCTGGCCCATATCGTGAATGAAAACATAATGATGGCGGTAAATGAGGTGGTGGGCAGTGTCTACGATGGATCCACAGTGACGCTGATCTCCTTTGCCACCCTGTCTTTGCTGTGGGTATCCGGGAAGGGAATTCTGGGGATGATGAACGGCCTCAACCACATCTACCGTATCAGAGAGAACCGGAATTATTTTTACAGGCGTTTCAATGCCTCCCTGTATACGGTCCTGTTGGTGGTGGCCTTTCTTCTGGCGGCGGCCATTTTGGTGTTCGGCGTCCGGTTTCAGGAGTACATCGGATCGATATTTCCTTTTTTTGTGAAGCACGACCGGGTGCTGATCTATGGGCAGATGCTGCTGGCACTGTTTATGCTGACCATTATTTTCATGGCTTTGTATGTATTTTTGCCGGACCGGAAGAAATCTTTCTTCAGCCAGTTCCCGGGAGCTGTGTTCGCTACCCTGTCCTGGAGTGTATTTTCCTATCTCTTTTCCATTTATCTGGGACTGGCGAAAAATATGTCGGTGATTTACGGAGGACTGGTGACGCTGGTGGTCTCGCTGCTGTGGCTTTACGCCTGTATGTACCTGTGGTTTATCGGGGCGGAACTGAATGCTTACATGGAGAGCAGAGAAAGCTTTGAGTTCCTGTATTCGGTGGAGGTGGAGGGGAAGAATCCTTTCTCTCGCTCCTAATGACGGCAGGTTTTGCCGGGACTTTTGCGGCCCCGGGCGGAATCGTTATTACTCACAGTCCAGTTTCAGAAATATCTTGACAGAACGGGAAAGTGTGTTAAACTTGTACCATGGTCAAAATTGATAGAAAGGCAGAGAAAGTGTTCAGTAGAAAATGATCTTCCTTCAGAGAGGGGATGTGGCTGGCTGGAAGCGTCCCCAGGTTCAGATGATTTTCGAATTTCCCACTGGAGCCGCATTTTCGAACGGATCCTTCCCACTAGAAAATGACGCCGGATGCACGTTACGCATTGTTGAGAGCCCGCCATGGCGGGAATCAGGGTGGTACCGCGGAACTTTTGCTTCGTCCCTATGGGGACGGAGCTTTTTTGTGTTATGAAATCCCGCAGGAATTTCTATGCCCCAAAACGTGCCGTGATTGCATGTGAACACTTTTATTCGTGCGAAAGGAGAGAATCATGAAAGAGAAACTTCAGGAAATTAAGGAACAGGCAATGAAGCGAATCACAGAAGCTGACAGCCTGGACAAGCTGAATGATGTGCGTATTGCGTTTCTTGGGAAAAAAGGAGAGCTGACGGCTGTCCTGAAGGGAATGAAAAATGTGGATCCCAAGGATCGTCCCGCCGTGGGCCAGATGGTGAATGAGGCCAGGGAGAGCATTGAGCGTTTGCTGGATGA
>DBFBJF010000254.1:0-10696 GCA_048203265.1 Candidatus Merdiplasma sp. | reverse complement strand
CTTTTTACGTCTTACGCTGGGTTTTTCGTAATGCTCTCTTTTACGAATCTCCTGCTGAATACCAGCTTTTGCGCAGTTTCTTTTGAAACGACGTAAAGCGCTATCCAAAGTCTCATTCTCTTTAACGATTACATTTGACATTGCCTCACACCTAACCTCCCTCCAGCTGTAAATTGTGCACAATACAACTGTATAGGTATTTTAATTGCACTGAACTATATTATATCATATTTTTTCCGTTCGTCAACCATTTTCCATGAATTTCTTTTCCGGCACCCATACGTTTTCTTGTCAAATTGCGGCCGCTAGATCCTTTACCGGATCTGATCAGCCAATACTTCCGCGGCTTTTTTCAGAGCGTCATCCACTCCCGCAGGATTCTTTCCCCCCGCCTGGGCCATATTGGGACGGCCGCCGCCGCCTCCGCCCACCAGGGCCGCGATCGCCTTGATCAGATTGCCCGCGTGAGCGCCGGACTTCATGGCCGCGTCGGTGGCTGTGGCCATCAGATTCACCTTTCCGTCATTGACGGAGGCCAGAACCACCACGCCCTCGCCCAGCTTTTCTTTCAGCTGGTCGCCCAGCTGGCGCAGACCGTTCATATCCACGCCTTCCATGCGGGAAGCGAGAAGCTTCACGCCCTTAACCTCCTGCACCTGGCCCATCACATCGCCCAGGGCATCCTTAGCCAGCTTGCTCTTTAAGGACTCACATTCACTGAGAGCCGCTTTCAGCTCCGCCTGCAGAGCCGCAATCTTATCCAGAACCTGGGAGGGAACAGTCTTTAACCGGCCTGCGGCCTGGTTCATCTCCTCCTCCAGTTTCCGGTAATAAGCCATCACTCCATCACCGGTGAGCGCTTCGATCCGTCTCACACCGGCAGCCACACCTGCCTCGCTCAGGATTTTAAAGTTCTTAATCTGGGCTGTGTTTTTCACATGGGTACCGCCGCAAAGCTCCTTGGTGAACTCTCCCATGGATACCACGCGCACCTGGTCGCCGTATTTCTCATCAAACAGCGCCATAGCGCCCGTCTTCTTGGCGTCCTCCAGGCTCATCACATCGGTGTGCACCTCCAGGGCCTCATTGATCTTTTCGTTAACCATATCCTCCACCTGCCGGATCTCCTCCGGGGTCATGGCCTGGAAATGGGCGAAGTCAAAACGCAGACGGTCTGGCGTCACCAAGGATCCCTTCTGCTCCACATGGCTTCCCAGTACGGTTTTCAGCGCCTTCTGAAGCAGATGAGTGGCGCTGTGGTTTTTCTCGGTATTCCTTCTGGCGGGCTCATTCACCGTCAGGGTCACCCGATCTCCCACTTTCAGCATACCGGAAACTACGCGGCCTACATGGCCCACCTTTCCGCCTCTCAGATGAATGGTATCCTCCACGGCAAACTCGCCTCCGGGACATGAGATCACACCCCGGTCTCCTTCCTGGCCGCCCATGGTGGCATAGAAGGGGGTACGCTCCACGATAATGGTCCCCTGCTCGCCGTCAGAGAGGGCCTCACTCACCTCAGTCTCCGTAGTGAGGGCCGTGATCACCGACTCTTCACTGAGTGTATCGTATCCGTCAAACTCCGTGGTCAGATCCACCGGGAGCTCATCGTACACAGTGGCATCGGCTCCCATATAGTTGGTCACTGCTCTGGCGTTTCTGGCCTGAGTGCGCTGTTTTTCCATGCAGGCCTGAAAGCCCTCTTCGTCCACGCTGTATCCCTTTTCACCCAGAATCTCCTTCGTCAGATCCAGGGGGAAGCCGTAGGTGTCATACAGAACAAAGGCGTTCTCTCCGGAGAGAGTCTTCTCCCCGTTTTTCTCCAGATCCGCCTCCAGGGAAGACAGAATGTTCAGTCCCTGGTCGATGGTCTTATTGAACTTGTCCTCCTCCTGAGCCAGCACCTTGAAGATGAAGTCCTTCTTCTCCTCCAGCTCCGGATAACCGTCCTTGGACCCCTCAATCACCGTAGCGCTCAGCCTGGAGAGGAAGCCTCCCTCAATTCCCAGCAGTCTGCCGTGACGGGCTGCCCGGCGGATCAGCCGGCGCAGCACATAGCCTCTGCCCTCGTTGGTGGGCATAATGCCGTCCGAAATCATAAAGGTAGCGGAGCGGATATGGTCCACAATCAGCCGGATGGAGATGTCCTTATTCTCATCCGTTTTATATACGGTATGGGCAAACTCACACACCTTGTCCCGCAGAGCCTGCAGCGTATCCACATCAAAAATGGAATCCACATCCTGCACCACCACAGCCAGACGCTCCAGGCCCATGCCTGTATCAATGTTCTTGTTCTTCAGCGTGGTATAGTTTCCGTTGCCGTCATTCTCAAACTGGGTGAACACATTGTTCCACACCTCAATGTAGCGGTCACAGTCGCAGCCCACGGTACAGCCGGGTTTTCCGCAGCCGTACTTTTCGCCCCTGTCGTAGTAAATCTCAGAGCAGGGACCGCAGGGGCCTGCGCCGTGCTCCCAGAAATTATCCTCTTTGCCGAAACGGTAAATCCGCTCCTTGGGAATGCCCACTTCCTTGTTCCAGATGTCAAACGCTTCATCATCGTCCACATACACGGAAGGATAGAGCCGGTCCGGATCCAGCCCCACTACCTGGGTCAGGAATTCCCAGGACCAGTTGATCGCCTCATGTTTGAAATAGTCTCCAAAGGAAAAATTGCCCAGCATCTCAAAGAAGGTGCCGTGACGGGCTGTCTTCCCCACATTTTCAATATCACCGGTACGAATACACTTCTGGCAGGTGGCCACTCTTCTGCAGGGCGGGATCTCCGCGCCTGTAAAATAAGGTTTTAAGGGCGCCATACCCGCATTGATCAGCAAAAGGCTCTTGTCATTGTGAGGAACAAGAGAGAAGCTCTTCATCACCAGATGGCCCTTGCTCTGGAAAAAGTCCAGAAACATCTTTCTTAATTGGTTTACTCCATATTTTTCCACGTTCTTCTCCTCCAGTTTGCCGCCGCATAATGCGACTTATTTATCATAGCACATTTCCATCCCCGAGGCAAACCATTTCTGCCGCATGCTCACGCTTTCATGCAGATTTTCTTAAATTTCTTCTTTCCTCTTCTCAGCACCACGCCATCCCCGGAAAGCTGATCTCTGGTCAGAACGTACTTAATATCTCCGATTTTCTCGCCGTCTACGGACACGCCGCCCTGCTCGATGGCTCTTCTTCCCTCACTTCTGCTGGTCACCAGCTCCGCCTTCACCAGGGCGCCGATCAGGTCAATGCCGTCATCCGTCAGATCTTCCTCCGTCAGCTCCTGGGTGGGCATCTCCTGGGCGTTTCCGGTGCCAAACAGGGCTCTGGCTCCGGTCTGGGCCTTTTTGGCCTCCTCATCCCCGTGTACCAGGGCGGTAAGCTCATAGGCCAGAATCTCCTTGGCCTCATTTAACTGGCTGCCCTCCCAGTGATCCATCTCATCGATCTGCTCCAGGGGCAGGAAGGTGAGCATCCGCAGGCATTTGAGCACATCCGCATCCGCCACGTTTCTCCAGTACTGGTAGAAATCAAAGGGGGACGTTTTGTTGGGATCAAGCCACACGGCGCCGGACTGGGTCTTTCCCATTTTCTTACCCTCAGAGTTCAGCAGCAGGGTGATGGTCATGGCGTAGGCGTCCTTGCCCAGCTTTCTGCGGATCAGCTCCGTGCCGCCCAGCATGTTGCTCCACTGGTCATCGCCGCCAAACTGCATATTGCAGCCGTATTTCTGGAACAGCATATAGAAATCGTAACTCTGCATAATCATGTAGTTAAACTCCAGGAAGCTCAGTCCCCGCTCCATTCTCTGCTTGTAGCACTCCGCCGTCAGCATCCGGTTCACGGAAAAATGGGGGCCCACCTCCCGCAGCAGCTCCACATAGTTCAGATCCAGAAGCCAGTCCGCATTGTTCACCATCAAAGCCTTTCCGTCAGAGAAATCGATGAAACGGCTCATCTGCTTTTTAAAGCAGTCACAGTTGTGCTGTATGGTCTCCACGGTCATCATCTGGCGCATATCCGTCCGGCCGGAGGGATCCCCGATCATTCCGGTGCCTCCGCCCAGCAGGGCGATGGGCCTATTGCCTGCCATCTGCAGCCGCTTCATCAGGCACAGGGCCATAAAATGGCCCACATGAAGGCTGTCCGCTGTGGGATCAAACCCGATATAGAAGGTGGCCTTCCCATTGTTCACCATCTCCCGGATTTCCTTTTCATCCGTCACCTGGGCCAGAAGGCCTCTGGCCTGAAGTTCCTCATAAATCTGCATCGTTCTTTCCTCCTACTGTCTTTCTTTTTTGTTTCATTGGAACGCAGTTTCCTAATGAAAAAACCTCCGCCCTAACAAAATAGGGCGAAGGCTCTGCTTCACGGTACCACCTAATTTCATGTCTCCTGACGGAAACACCTCGCAGGCGGGATAACGTCCGCCACTCCGTCGCAGCCTACTTGGATGGGGTTTTTCCTCCGACCTCCCCGTTCGGTGCGAAGCTCCGGGATGTATTTCTCCGCAAGGTCTGCGCGCGCCTCTCACCGCCCGGCAGCTCTCTGTCCGCTTTCTTGTCGGATACTTCTTCCCATCTTAGCCTGTATCGCTTTGCTGATGATTGTAAGTATACTGGGGGTTCCCGCATTTGTCAAGGGCAACAGTTTGCGCAGTACAACGAAAGTTCTATGACCATCTACTCCTTTTCCCGCTTTACTACTGCCAGATCGTATCTTGCCAATGGCCTGCTGGGATCTCCGTAAACCGCCGTAACCCTTCCTTCCGGCAGTGGAAGCCGTACCGGCTCCTCACCAAAATTCTGGTAGAGATAATAGGTTGTGCCATCCTTTTGACGGGTACATACCTCAAGTCCCTCCGGAATCTCCCCCGGAACCGGACCGGTAATGCCATTTCTTTCCAGAACCAACCCAATAAAATCCACATAAAAATCCTTCTCGGCATCAGCCGCCACGTACCAGGCGCTTCCTTCCCCGTACTGATTTACGGTCAAAGCCGGATACCCCCTGTAGAAGTCGCTGCCATAACTCATCACAGCCGTGGCTCCCCGCAGCTCCACCAAATCACAAAGGTTTTTGCACGAGAAGCTCTTCGTAATTCCCAGTTCGTTTCCCTCGGCAGGTATAAATTGGTTTTCCTCCCAGTCGTACAAACCATCAATCTCCATACTGCGGATTCCCAACACATCCATCAGTCCATGGGGCACACCTCCCAGAT
Source organism: Candidatus Merdiplasma sp. (assembly GCA_048203265.1). Lineage (GTDB taxonomy): Bacteria > Bacillota > Clostridia > Lachnospirales > Lachnospiraceae > Merdiplasma. Next base: position 5,475 of record DBFBJF010000254.1, on the reverse strand, counting down.
AGCAGCGGTCTGTATCGTCCGCAATGCCGGACCAATAAGTAACCACCAGAATACCGCCTTTCCGGGTAAATTCACGAACCTTCCCATCAAATCCTTTCTTAAACATGTAGCACATGGGAAGCGCCAGTACCCGGTAGCCCTCCAGAGAGCTTTCCATATCCACCAGATCCACATTCATTCCCCTTCTGCGGAAAGCCCGGTAGAATTTCAGAACAGTCTCCCGGTAATGCAGCCCCTTGTTTCTGGGACCCTGGCTGTCCTCCATGGCCCACTGGCTGTCCCAGTCATAGAGAATAGCCACCTGACTGTCCACCTGGCTGCCCGCCAGCCCGCTCAGCTGTCCAATGACCTCTCCCGTATGGCATACCTCCCGGAATACCCGGGTATCCCGGCCTCCATAGTGATCAATGATGGCTCCGTGGAATTTCTCAGAAGCTCCCACGCTCTGGCGGATCTGGAAATACAAGGCCCCGTCCCCCCCGTGGGCAATGGCCTGCATAGACTGGGAAAACAGGATTCCCGGCTTCTTCAGCTTACTCACTCCCTGCCAGTTGGTGGCAGTGGGACAGGATTCCATCTGGAGGAAGGGTTTCCTTTTCAGGGAACGCATCAGATCGTGGCACATTCCATTGTCGTAAGCCGTATTGATGGGTTCCTCCTTATGCCAGGTGGGATATGTATCCCAGGAAATCACATCCAGCTCCTTTGCCAGCTTAAAATAGTCCAGACCACCAAAAAAGTACATTAGATTGGTGGTCACCGGCAGACTGCTTCCCGCCCGGCGCAGTGCTTTCACCTCCTGGTGAATAAAATCCGCTGTCTGATGAGTAACAAACCGTTTCCAGTCCAGGTTCAGCCCGTGAAGCTGCCACTCTCCCCTGGAAGAAGGACTCTCAATCTGATCAAAATTCTGATAGGTATGGCTCCAGAAAGTGGTACTCCATCGCTCATTCAACTCCTCAATGGTGCCGTACCGCTCCCTGAGCCATCCCTGAAACGCCTTTTGGCACAGCTCGCAGTGACATTCGCCGCCGTACTCATTGGAAATGTGCCAGAGAATCACTGCCGGATGATTGCCCAGCCGTCTAGCCAGCTCTGTATTGATGATTTCCACTTTTTCCCGGTAGACCCGTGAGGTGTAGCAGTGATTATGTCTGCCGCCGAACAGCTCCCGATGCCTGGTCTCATCCACCCTCAGCACCTCCGGATATTTATCCGCCAGCCATTTGGGCCTGGCTCCAGAGGGGGTTGCCAGTATCACCTTAATCCCCCTCTCATACAGCCGGTCCATAATTTCCTTCAGCCAGCCGAAACAGAATTCCCCCTCCCGGGGCTCCAGTGTAGACCAGGAGAAAACGCCTAAAGTTACCACATTGCAGCCGGCCTCCTGAAGCATTTGCAGATCCTGTTCAAGAATATCCGGACGTTTCAGCCATTGTTCCGGATTATAATCTCCGCCGTGCAGCAGTTTTTCAGTCGTAAAATTCATGTCTTGCATTTCCTTTCTGACGATCAAAGATAAATCAGACACCTAGGAAATCAGGTATCTGGAAATCAATCCCAGCACCAGAAGGTGAAGGGGGTAAAAAAAAAGTAGGCATATTTGGGGAGACGGTCTTTGCGCACCCCATTGTAACACCAAATCCCATAGAAAGAAATCGGTCCGGTGACATACATCAGGCTAACAATCACTCCCAATAATGTTTTGACACCGTTTTTAAGGTCAAACACATAAAAAACCGCAGTCAGCAGCACCATACATAACCCATATTGAGCCCGGAACATGGCAGCCCAAAGGATCCCCGCCAGGGTCAGCACAAGGTACAGCACAGGAGCCATAGCCATATGATGGCTCCTCACCATATCAAGGAAATACACCAGCAGAAGGCAGATCACCATGGTCACCAGAGCATTCTGGCTGGAAAAATCCAACCACCTTCCTCTCCATGCCAGATCATAGGGTATCTCGCTGATCAGGGCAAACACCGTCATGGAAGCCAGGTACCTTTTGTAGCTGGAAGTGTTTTTAAATCCCTCCACCAGAAGGAAAGCAAAAACAGGCAGTGCCATTCCACCCATCAGCTGCATGACGGAGCTTATCCCCGCCAGCATCATCAGATGGGAATCCTCCGCCATGGCCGCGGAAAGGGTTTCCTGGGTATACTGATCCACATGGATCATCCCATTCTCAATAATCACCACGCCGATGGCCGCTATCAGCATCGCCGCGCAGGCAAATATCTTCAGCCCGTCTGCCGTCACATCCGGCGTTTTCCACACGACTCCCCGTCTTCCCATCACCCTGCTGCTCATAGACACGCTCCTTCCATCAGCCCTTCACGGCGCCTCCGGTGATACCCTCCACATAGAATTTCTGCATAATCATAAACAGAATCGAGATGGGGATAGACACCAGAACACCGCCGGCGCAAAACTGGGTAAAGTAGGTATTGATTAGACTCTTGTCCAGCATATTGTAAAGGCCAATGGCCACCGTGTACTGGGAGGAAATTCCGGCATTCAGAATCATCTTCGCGTACACGAAGTCCATCCACGGAACCAGAAAGCTGCTGATCACTGTATACACCACAATGGGGCGGCTCATAGGCAGAATCACCTGCAGAAAGATTCGGGCCTCGCTGCATCCGTCAATCCGTGCCGCCTCACACAGGGCCCTGGGCACCGTATCGAAAAAGCCCTTGGCAATCAGATACCCCAGTCCGGCGGATGCGGAGTAAACCATAATCAGCCCTGCATAGCTGTTGGTCAAATTGAAGGTTTTCAATGTGAAATACACCGCGATCATAGCCAGCATCCCCGGAAACAGATTCAGGATCACCGCGATGTTCATCAGCGGTTTGCGCATGGGGAAGCGCATCACCGATGTGGCGTAGGCCACCATCAGCACAAACAGAGTGGAAATCACACAGGTAAAGCAGGCGATAATAAAGGTATTCATAAACCATCTGGGAAACTGGGCCACAGAATCCGGGTTAAACAGTTTCAGATAGTTGACGATGCTCCACTCCTTTGGGAAAAAAGTACTGGTGTTCATTCCGGAGTACGCACTGAAGGAAGTACAAACCAGCCAGACAATGGGAATAAACCAGATCGCCGCAAGCACCGCAATCAGCAGGTTGTGAAGTACAATACTTGACGTCCGGTTGCTCTTCATCTTTTTCACTTTCATTATTGATACGTCCCCTCCCTGTCTCCTTTGATCATCTGGTTGAACGCCACCAGGGTAAACAGCGCGCAGATCACGAATACCACAATGCCGATGGCGGACGCCATCTTGTAATTGTAATAATCCTGGGTCAGCCGGAACAGCCATGTCACCAACAGATCCACTTCCTTCGCCTGGGAATTTGCCATTGCCTGGTTCGTGGTCACGTACACATCCTGAGTCAGCAGATAGATCACATTGAAATTATTGATATTTTTTACGAAATCTGTCACCAACGCAGGGCCTGTCACAAACAGCAGGTAGGGCATGGTGATCTTCCGGAAAATCTGAAATTTGCTTGCCCCGTCCACCCGGGCGCTCTCCAGCTGGTCCGCCGGAAGATTCATCAGGACGCCCGTGGCAATCAGCATCTGGTAGGGCACACCAATCCAGATATTGATAATAATAATCATCACATGGGCCCAGCCCGGAGCGGACAGGAATGGAATGTAACTGGTGGAAATCAGCCCGATATCCCGCAGAAAACCGGTCAATCCGATGTTGGCGCAGATCGTATTTACGATGCCGCCGTTAGAGAAAAAGTTTCTCACCAGCAGCAGGGACACGAACTGGGGTACCGCAATGGTGATAATAAACAGCAGCCGCCACAGTTTTGGCATTCTGGTCTTCGCACTGTTCAGCAGCAGAGACAGCAGAATCCCTCCGATGTAGGTGGTCAGTGTGGCAAAAAAGGCCCACACCAAGGTCCAGCCCAGCACCCGCACAAAGGCGTACCCGAAGGTTACCGTCATGCCTCCCCCTCCGAACAGGCTCACAAAATTGCTCAGGCCCACCCAGGTAAACAGGCTGGTGGGCGGCATATGATTCTGGTCATAATTGGTAAACGCCACAAAAATCAGCAGCAAAATGGGGATGAGGGTAAATACCACAACCCCCAGTACCGGCAGGGTCAGAAGGGTAATGTGAAACTTCTCCTCGATCAGGGAATGAAGATCCTCCCGGAAGGTATTGATACGCTTTCCCTGCGCCTCCATCCGCTGCAGCCTGTATACATTCGTCACATTTTTCATCCACACCGCTGCAGAGGCGAACCAGACCACGAAACTAAACAGGGAAAACAGCAGAATCTCAAAGGAATTGTCATAATCATTCCACTCGTTCTTCATGGTCTGCATATTAAATACCTTCTCCGGCTCAACTGTTCCCAGACTTCCAAATTTCGGCACATAATTCATCGCGAAAAAAATGGTAAAAAGAATAATCGCCATTTCCAAAGCGGTCATAATCACAGCTTTTACATACTGCTTTCGCCTGGCGTACCCGGCGCCCATCCACAGCAGAGACAGTTTAACCCAAATGTCACCGTGAACAACCGCAGTTCCAAAATCTGCAAAGAACCTTCCAATGGCGCGAAAGGAACTTCCCACAGCTGCGGCAGCCCCCTCCTTTTTGTTTTGACTTGCCATAGAGCCCTCCTCATAAACACATAGCGCTTTTTCAAAGCAAGAGGCTGACGCAAAAAACTTCTCTCCGTCTTTGCCCCAGCCCCGTACACACCTCACTTATTCTCTCTGACAGAAATCTTCCCGGCTCCTCCCGGAGCCTCATTTATGTTTCTTCCGAAGCCGCTGGTATTAATCGACAGGTGCAGTTACTCCTTCTACCAATGTATCCAGCATTTCCTGGATACCTGCTTCGTCATCAACGGAAACTGTTCCCTGGGCAATATTCTCACCAAAGGTCTCGGTGGGATCCCAGAATTTTCCGCCCACACGCTGAATCACTCCAAACTCAGACTGTGCTACCACTGCGCTGATCGCCACATTTGCGGAAACATCTTCAGATGCCGCCGCATTGATGTTAGTGGGACCAATCTGACGAGCATTGAAACGGGCCACCTGCGCCTCCTCATTGGTCAGGAATTCAGCCAGAACAGCTGCCCATCCAATATTTTCCGCATAGGCATTCACACCCACAAACTTGTATCCGAACGCGGAGCCCATCTGCACCTGGTCATCTCCCACGGTAAAGGTAGGAAGCTTGGTTGCTGCATATCCATCTCCAAAGGCCTCCTGTGTCGCTGCAGCATCCCAGGTACCGGACACGGCGCTCACACCCAGAGAAGTCGTCATGGCTGCGGCAAGCAGGGTCCCAATTACTTTTTTGGTAAGTTTCATAATCTTTACCTCCTACATTTTTTCTTAGAACTTGCATCTGCGCATCAATTTGCGCAACCGTTTGCTCACTGTTTCAGTATAATACCTCCCGTTTTTCTTGTCAATTAGAAC
>DBFBJF010000253.1:0-4801 GCA_048203265.1 Candidatus Merdiplasma sp. | reverse complement strand
TGGGATTGTGATATCCGTAGCTGCCGCTACCAGCCCTCCGGAAGTACAAGCGATATTCTGCGCCTCATTCCCAAGGATGACAGAAAGGCCGCCCGTTCCGGCTGCCCCCGGTTCACCTTGAGAGCCGTCATAGATCTTCGTGAGGGAAGTCGTATCATAAACATCCGGGTCATCGGTCGCCAGCTTGATCTGAGCCACCCCATTAAAAAAGACAGCATGATCTGGTTTCACTACCAAAGTGCCGCCGGAGATGCTGGCATTGTCCGATGTGGTGGGATAATCCTTCCATTCCCCGGTGCTGTCTTTATACTGCCATGCCGTGATCGTCACTCCCTGCACCTGTGCCGTCAGGGTAGCCTGCTTGGCCCCGACCAGAGAAGAATTGGCGTCATACTTAAATACATAAGTATCTGCAGCAAGATAGGCCAGCTTTGCGTTCTGTGCATTACGGATCAGCGTATAGGTGATGTCGGCAGAGATATTGACGGTGTTCTTTGTCTCTGAGTCGTAATAGCTGATATAGCAAAGGTAGGTAAGCATACCAGATGTAGCCGCTGACAGTTTATTGGCATTGACCGTCAGGACGCCTTTGGAAACGCTCTCCCCGGAGGTCAGCGCCGCCTCCGCTCCGTTTCCCTCTTTCCGTTTCCACGAGATTGTAAGCCCCGATACATCCAGCGCCAGATTGGTCTGATCAAGAAATACCACCGGGGTAAGGGTCAGGGGTGTGCTGGCCCAGTCCGGCGAATAGGTATGGGGCAACACGTTCGGATTTTCAATCTGCGACTTGGGCAGATTGGAGGTAATATAGGCCGACAGTTTCCTCTGGTCTGTGATATCCACAAAGGTCTGCTGGCTGGAAGTCAAAATTGCCATATTCGTCTCCTCCTGTTTAAATCGTGATTTCACAATAAAATGATGCGTTGTCAGTCACATCTTCCGTGGTGACTGTGATGGATTTCATGCCCGTATGGGAACTGTCCCAGTCGGCATCGAGGTCCTCCCGACCGGAATTCCGGTGCCAGACAAAGCTGCTGGCCGGAAGGGTATCCGTGATCTCCTTGTCCCACGAATACACCCGGCAGCGAAGGATGCTTTTCTGCCCCTTATCCCGGAAGATGTTCACCCCATCCACCACCAGCTCTGTCCGGTACATCTTCTGGGCATTGATCTGATCGACTTTTCCCGTAATCACCTCGATCTTGGAGGTCTGCCCTAACAGTTCATCTTCAATAGAAGTGATATTCTGGTCTTGCTTCGCAGACTCCGAAGTCAGACGGACACCTGCAGCCCCTATCGTGATGGTGTTGCCGGAGGGATTCAGATAATCCCTTGTACGGCTAAGACACAGATATGTCCCGTCAATCCCGTGCGGTTTGGAAATGCAGCGCACATACATCCTTGCCCGGATATCCCCGATATCTGCACCCGTATCGGACTCATCCACGATGGTCAGTTCCATGCTGGTGACACCTTTCACAAGTTCCGAGAGTCTGGCATTTGCTTTCCGCAGCAGGTTCCCTGCCAGCGTCACATCCTCCCAGATCTCGGTCGTCCAGATCCATCCGATTTCTTCGACCGCTTCCTCATCGTACACATAGTTCTTGCCATCGTTCACCGCCGTAATATCCAGCCGGGTGTCCGTCTCGGTTTCGTTGCCATCCTCTTCGGTCTCCGTAATTTTCGCTCCCAGCGGAATCAGAGCCGTCACCCGCTCCGTGTGGTCACGGGTAATCTTCACATCCGTCAGGTTCTTACCAAACTCCACGGTCTGCAGCGACCGGTCGGGAAAGTCCTCCAGATAATCCAGAAATTTTCCCATATCGGTATAACGCACCTGCAGATACCCGCCATGCGTTTTGATCAGCTTGTCCTGCATGGCATCCATCGTCACGGAGTAGTCGGAATTGCTGTAGCTGATGTAGTCGTTGTTATCTGTAACCGTCACCGTGCCAAGGGTAAACCGCTTCTTTTCCTCCACGGCAGCGTTATGCACAGAGAGGAACTGCTCCAGCAGTCCCCGGAGCGGCCCCTGATAGGAAAACGGCGGCTGCATCGTGTCCTTCAGATACGCAAGGCAGGACTCGCATGTCCATGTGTGGGTGTTATAAAAATCCGTGCCATCATCCAAAGCCCGCCCTTCAAATACGGTCAGATCATCCTTTTTACAGACAATCGTGGAAGCCATTGGCCGAATGGAAGAAAGATAGGGATGGTTAAATGGGGCAGAAAGGGTCAGGCTGTCAATATTCTCCGCATCCTCCTGCACCTTCGCCTCCGTAATGGAAAGCTGAGACAGGTGAGGATGATAGAATAACTGCCCATCCACAAACACTCGAAACAAACTCATAGGCGTCCCTCCCGGTACCGGAAGGTGGTCGTTCCTTCTCCCGTAATACTGAGAGAATTCTGCCCTTCCTGCAGTTCCAGTTCCGGGAACGTCCACGTCCCGGCGCTGACAGATTTGCGGAAGGTATCGGAGCCGATGCTCCAACTGAGCGCCGTCTCCGCTGTGGTAATGACTGCAGGTACCACGGGCATATAGTCATTATTCAGGATCACCGTGCCGCCTCCAGTAATGGAAACTTCCGTTTCTTCCGTGTGGTACCGGTAGGAATCTCCGTCCGAGCAGAACAGTACCATCTGGCCCTTCCCAGTCAGAGGATCATAGGCCGGTTCCAGTTCCAAGGTACCCACAGCATACAGATCCGGCTCCTCACTTAAGATCACCTGACACAGCTGTCCGGCGTAGAGATTGGCAAGGATGTCTTTCCTCTGGTTGAACTTCTCCCGGCTCCCCAGCATGGATAAGGTAATAGAAAAGCTCCGGGGCTGGTAGGATACCCGCCCAAGAGCCTCCGTAAAACGGATCGGAGCATTGCGCCCCGGCACCACAACCGTATTGGTCTGCGACTGCGGCGTAGGAAAATCGATTTCTTCCCGGAGCCAGCCCAGCGCATACATCCATTGGTCATTAATTTTTACATCTGCCCTCATAGGCTCAGCCTCCTTTGCAGTTTCTGTGTTTTCCCAAGGCCGCTGTCAATGGCCGGGAGCAGATGCCCCACCAGCGTCCCGTCATCCAGATACAGCCCCTTGCAGCTGTTTTCCGCAATGATCGCCAGATACTTCTCCATTGCGCTGGTATTCATTCTGCTGGTTAAAATATTTTCCAGCTGATTATAAAATCCCTTCAGCGGAAGCACCGCCTCCCGGCCAGCCTCGCCGCCTGCCATCAGGCTGCTGCCATTCATGCCAAAGATGGTCGGTTTCGTTAGGATACCGCCTTCCTTATACCAGTCAATCGACAGGTGGGGAACACTCGGCGGAGCAAGGGACAGTTTGCCCGTAATCTTGAAATGGGGCAGCTTGATCTTTGGCAGTTCCAGCTTCATGCCGGAGAAAAAGCCACTGATCTTATCCACGATACCCTTAATCGTATTCTTTGCCGCCTCAATCGGCTTCGTGATGGCGGTCTTGATCCCATTCCACACCGTGGTGGCGGTACTTTTGATCCCATTGAATACACTGGATACCGTACTTTTTACAGCGTTGAATACGGAAGAAACCTTGCTCTTGATGCCGTCCACCACCGTAGAGATCACCGATTTGATCCCATTCCACACCGTGGAAGCCACGGACTTGATGGCGTTAAAGACAGAAGTCACGGTGTTTTTGATAGCGTTCACCACCGCCGACACTTTACTGCTGATGGCGTTCCAGATGGAACTGATCACGTTCTGGATCGCTCCCATGATGCTGGAGATCACACCGGAGATAGCCGACAGCACGGAACTGACGGTATCCTTGATCCCGTTCCAGACGGAAGTGACGATGTCTTTGCAGTTCTCCCAGATAAACCGGAACGGCAGCGTAATGATGTCCACGGCCCCTTGGATGATGGAACCGAGCAGCATCACAGCCGTCTGCACCACGTTGCAGATGCCGTTCCAGACATTCTGCAGGTGGGTCCAGAGGTTTGAAAACCACGTTTTCACACTTTCGATCATGGTGCCGATCCCAGTACAGATGGTATTCCAAAGGTTCCCAAACCACTCGGTAATGGCACCCCAGTTCTGGATGATGGCAATGATTCCGGCAATGGCCGCCGCTACCGCCGCGATCACGGCAATGATCGGAAGGAGAGAAATGTTCAGCGCCCCAACCGACACCGCCAAGGCCGCAATGACCGGCGTCAGCGCCGTAAAAGCTGCCAGCAGAGCGCCAAGGATAACGATAAAGTTCTGCACCGGCCCCGGCAGCTGCGCAAACCATCCGCTCACCGTCTGGATCACACTGACCAGCGGCGGCAGGATCGTATTGGCAATCTCCGCCAGCTTTTCTCCCAGAGGGACAAGGGACTGCTGCAGCTTCCGGGTATTGGACTCCATCTCCTGCATAGGCGTGGTCGTGGCATCGAACAGCCCCTGTGCAGAACCTTTCACACTGTCATAAGTACTTCCCACCGAAGTCAGGGAAGTGATAAATTTCAGGTTCCCATCCTCGGCCATCGTTCCAAAAGCAAGAGCTGCGAGGTTTAAGGCTTCCTGCTGGTTCGTACAACCGGCGATATCCGCCACAATGGAGTCAATGACCTGTTTCTGAGTCGCCCCGCCATTCTGCCACGATGTGAACAACTCCTGTGTTTTCGTGGAGAACATCCCGATGGACTCCCCAATGGTGCCGTCCACCAGACGGGTGGTGACCTCATTGATGGCATCGTTGACCTTGTCAAGGTTGTAAGCGCCGTTCTTCAGACCATTGTCCAGCAGCTGGAAATACTCCGAGGCAGAATACCCGG
>DBFBJF010000252.1:0-16632 GCA_048203265.1 Candidatus Merdiplasma sp. | reverse complement strand
GCCCCTTTCCCTGTCTCTTCCATAATATCTTCCATAGAAACTGCTCCCCGGGGGCAGATGACCTCGCAGGAACCGCAGCCGATGCACCGCTCCCGGTAAAACAATAGTTCCGCCTCAAATCTCTGGGTTTCCGGATTGTGGCACCACCTGCAGGATAAGGGGCATCCCTTAAAAAATACGGTGGTGCGGATTCCTGTTCCGTCATGGATGGAATATTTCTGTATTTTTGTGATCAGCGGCCCCCTCATGTTCCTCTCCTCACAGCACCGTCAGCTCTTTGGAAGCGCGGTTTAATACCTCCCGCTCTCCCTTTTCATTCACAATCACCACGTCCTCGATCCGGATGCCAAAGGAACCGGCCAGGTAAATGCCGGGTTCAATGGAGAACGCCATGCCCCGCTCCAGCTTCCTGGGATTGGACTGTTTGATGTCCGGGGCCTCATGGATGGTATACCCCACCCCGTGGCCCAGGCGGTTGATCAGCGTATGGGCGTATCCCTTCTCATCCAGCACATCTCTGGCCTTCCGGTCAATATCCGGTATCCAGGCTCCCTCCGCCACCAGATCCTCCGCCGCCTCATTGGACCGTTTTACCAGCTCATAGGCTTCCCTCTGCCGGTCTGTGGGCTCTCCCACAAACACCGTGCGGGAAATGTCAGAGTACATCCCTCGGCAGGTACATCCATAGTCCATCAGCACCACATCCCGCTCTCCGATCACGCCCTCGCTGCCGCAATAGTGGGGATAGCTGGAATTGGCTCCCACCCCCACAATGCACTCCGGGCTCTCCCCGCCCAGGCGGCTCATCTCCTCCAGCAGAAAGTTCTGAAGCTCCAGCTCCGTCACACCGGGGCGGATCCGCTCCAGTACACGCTCATACACCTGATCCACAATGGCGGCGGACGCTCTCAATCCATCCAGTTCCTCTTCGCTCTTCCGGATCCGCATCTCCTCCATGAGCGGCTTGGCGTTGCAAAAAGTCACATTGACCCGCTCCATGATTTCCAGTATCTGAAAAGCCACGGCGTCCCGGTTCACGCCGATGCGGCCGCCCAGAAGCCCCTGCTCCCGCAGCGCGGCCTCCACCCGCTCTGTCATAACCTCCCCGTCGAACCAGGGATACACCGGAATCTCCGGCGGGAGCTGACGGCGCAGTTCCTCCTCGTAGAGCAGGTTGCAGATATAAAAGGCGGTTCCCTCCGCCTTCACGAACAGTCCCTGAAACCGCTCGCAGAACATAGGACGAAGCCCCGTCAGGAATTCCATTTCCTCGCCGGGGCAGATCAGCATCCCGTCCAGGCCCTCCCGGCGGATGCACTGTATTAATTTATTCATATAATCGATTCGCATAAAACCTCCTTCTCCCCCTTTCTTTTTTACCACGAATCGCCTTACAGTTCAATCAGGTCTTTGGTGGCTGTGATCAGATTCTCCATTCCATCCTCCGTCACCAGCACCTGATCCTCGATGCGCACGCCTCCCCATCCCGGGATGTAAATGCCGGGCTCCACCGTCAGCACGGTGTCCGTCTCGAACACGCCCTCCGAGCGTGGGCTGACAAAGGGAAGCTCATGGACCGCCATGCCCACTCCGTGGCCGATGCCGGTGTAATGGTAGGGAAAATATTCCGTATCCCGGATGGCCCGCAGAGACGCCTCATAGGCGCCCCGGATGGAGGCTCCCTTCCGGATATAGCGCTCCACATCCTCCACCATCTGCCGCTCCAGATCGTACACCTGGCGCTGCCTGGGCGTGGCCCGTCCCACCACCAGGGTTCTGGTCATATCCGACAGATAACCATGGTACTGGCAGCCATAATCCATCAGCACCAGGTCGCCGTATTCAATAGCTCTCTGGGAAGGGATTCCGTGAAGCAGGGAAGTTCTCGGCCCTGAGATCAGAATATTCCCGTAGGGCTGGGTGTCCGCCCCCTCCAGCACCATATACCTGGACAGGTTTGCCGCCAGCTCCTTCTCGGTGATTCCTACCCGGATATCCCTCTGAATTCTCTCATAGGCCCGGGAGGCAATGTCACAGGCCGCCCGCAGATATTCGATCTCCCTGGGTGTTTTCTTCGCCCGCATCTGTTCGATCACATCCGTCACGCCCGCAAGCTCCGCTTTCACCTGCTCCCGCAGCTGCTGGTATGCACGCACCGTCAGGTGGGTTTCCTCAAAGGCAAGGCAGCGGATATTCTCTTTCTCCGCCAGAGCAGCCACCGCAGCCGCCAGGGAACCCCTGGCTCTCCACTCCACAATGGTAAAATCCGGGCATTCCCCCGCAGCCTGCTCCGTGTACCGGGGATCCGTGATAAAATACTTCTGATCCGCAGTGATCAGCAAAAAGGAATCTGCCCCAGTATAACCGCTGACATAGGATACGTTCTCCGGGCGGCTGACCAAAAATCCGCCCAGCTGTTCCTTACCCAGATACGCCCGGATCCGCTCTATCACCAATTCAGCCATGATGCTCCTCCGTTTCCATGATCGCTTCCTTCATTTCTTTTACAAAGGCGCCCACCTGATCCGGCGCGTCCTTTCCGTACTGGGCCACGAGTTTTACGATGGCGGAGCCCACAATCACCCCGTCCGACACGGCGGCCATGGTTTTCGCCTGCTGGGGGTTGGAGACTCCAAAGCCCACCGCGCAGGGAATGTCCGTCTGTGCCCGGACCAGCCTCACCATCTCTCCAATATCCGTGGTAATCTCACTGCGCACGCCGGTCACGCCCAGACTGGATACCACGTAGACAAATCCTCTGGCCTCCCTGGCAATCATAGCAATCCGGTCGTGGGAGGTGGGCGCGATCAGGGAGATGAGATCCAGCCCGTATTTGCGGCAGACGGAATCAAATTCCTCCTTCTCCTCAAAGGGCACATCCGGCAGGATCAGTCCATCCATGCCGATCTGGGCACAGGTCTGCACAAAGCGCTCCGTGCCGTAGGAAAACACCACGTTGGCGTAGGTCATGAACACCATGGGGACTTTCACATCCCGGCGCAGTTCCCGGACAAAATCAAAGATCCGGTCCGTGGTCACGCCCCCGGCCAGAGCCCGGATGTTGGCCCCCTGAATCACCGGTCCCTCCGCGGTGGGATCCGAAAAAGGGATCCCAAGCTCAATCAGGTCCGCCCCGTTTTTCTCCAAAGCCCGCACGATTGCCCCTGTGGTCTCCAGGTCCGGATCTCCGCAGGTGATAAACGGGATAAACGCCTTTCCCTTCTGAAATGCCTCTGCAATTCTGCTCATTCTGAAATATCCTCCCCTCTGTATCTGGCGATGGCCGCGCAGTCCTTATCTCCCCGGCCGGAAATGGTAATCACCACAATCTCATCTTTTCCCATCTGGGGCACCAGCTTCTTGGCGTAGGCCACCGCATGGGCCGACTCGATAGCCGGTATGATACCCTCCATTTTGCTCAGGTACTCGAAGGCGTCCACCGCCTCCTCATCCGTCACCGGCACATATTCCGCCCGGCCCGTATCGTGAAGCCATGCGTGCTCCGGCCCCACCCCCGGATAGTCCAAACCGGCGGAGATGGAGTACACCGGCGCGATCTGGCCGTACTCATCCTGGCAGAAATAGGATTTCATGCCGTGGAAAATCCCCAGCTTCCCGGTGGCAATGGTGGCCGCCGTCTCAAAGGTATCCACCCCCCGGCCGGCCGCCTCGCAGCCGATGAGGCGTACGCCCTTATTCTCTATAAAATGATAGAAGGTTCCGATGGCATTGCTGCCTCCCCCCACGCAGGCGATCACCGCGCTGGGAAGCCGCCCCTCCTTCTCCAGCAGCTGATCCTTGATCTCCCTGGAAATCACTGCCTGAAAATCCCGGACAATGGTGGGGAAAGGGTGGGGGCCCATGACGGACCCCAGGCAGTAATGGGTATCCGCGATCCGGCTGGTCCACTCCCGCATGGCGGCGGAAACCGCGTCCTTCAGGGTGGCGGTGCCTGTGGTCACCGGAATCACCTCCGCGCCCAGCAGACGCATCTTATACACGTTCAGTGCCTGGCGCTTCGTATCCTCCTCGCCCATGAACACCACGCACTCCATACCCATAAGAGCCGCAGCCGTGGCGGTGGCCACTCCGTGCTGTCCTGCCCCGGTCTCGGCGATCAGCCTGGTCTTTCCCATCTTCTTTGCCAGCAGGGCCTGCCCCAGCACGTTGTTGATCTTGTGGGCTCCGGTATGGTTTAAATCCTCCCGCTTCAGATACACCTTCGCTCCGCCAAGATCCTCCGTCATTTTTCTGGCAAAGTACAGGCGGCTTGGCCTGCCCGCGTACTCGTTGAACAGTTCTGTCAGCTCCCGCTGAAATTCCGGATCCTTCTTATAATAATTGTACGCTTCTTCCAGCTCGATCACCGCATTCATCAGGGTCTCCGGAATGTACTGACCGCCATGAATGCCAAATCGTCCTTTTGTCTGTTCCATTGTGTTCCTCCTCATTTTCCGGTCTTCTGACCGTTTTCTTTCCCTCATGATCATCCTTTTATCTGAAGTTCCGGTTCTCACCGAAACAATTTTTTCTGTTCCAATTTCTCACTTCCGCTACAAAGGACCGGATCTTTGCCGGATCCTTTTTTCCTTCTGTCTCCACCCCGGAGCTCACGTCCACCCCCCAGGGCTCCGCCGTTCCCAGCGCTTCCCCGATATTTTGGCAATCCAGCCCGCCGGCCAGAAACCAGGGCCGCCTGATGTTCTTTGCCAGGCTCCAGTCAAAGGCTTTGCCGGTTCCCCCGGCCCCCTGATCCAGAAGAATGCAGTCTGCCCCGGAGCGTTCTGCCCTGGCCACATCCTCCGGTCCGGATATGGAGAAGGCCTGAAACAGGGGCCGGTCCGTCAGGCTCTTAAGCCTGGCAACGTATGCCTCATCCTCCTGACCGTGCAGCTGAGCTATCTCTATGACTCCCCGGGCAAGCAGGCTGGCTATCCGCTCTGGATCTTCATTCACAAACACCCCCACGGGAGTGATGCCCGGCCGCAGCCTGTTTCTGAGGTGCTCCGCCTCACCATCAGCGAGATACCGGCGGCTTTTCTTGGCGAACACAAATCCGATATACTCCGGCATCAGCTGATTGACGCAGTCAATATCCGCCTCTGTGGTAAGACCGCAGATCTTAATTTTTGTGCTCACGCCATCTCACCGCCCATCTTTCCCATTCTTTAACTCTCTCAGCATAGCCTTCCGGTCCGCCGCCCGCATCAAGGTCTCCCCGATGAGGACACCGTTGACCCCGGCCTCCCGCAAAGCCTGAATATCCCCGGCTGTGCGGATACCGCTCTCCGCCACAAACAGCACATCAGGCGGAACCATCTGCCGCAGCCTGCGGCTGTTGTCCACATCCACGGTAAAGTCCTTCAGGTTCCGGTTGTTGACGCCGATGATTCTGGCTCCCGCCTCCAGGGCGGAAGCAATTTCTCCCTCATCGTGGGCTTCCACCAGAGCGGACATCCCCAGCTCGTCACACAGCTGCCGGTAACTTCTTAAAACCTCCGTATCCAACAGGGAGCAGATCAGCAGCACCGCCGATGCTCCCAGGGTCTTCGCCTCGTAAATCATGTACTCATCCACGGTGAAATCTTTTCGGATACAGGGGATGGTCACCGCCCCGGCAATCTCCTGCAGATACCGGTTCTCCCCAAGAAACCACTTTGGCTCCGTCAGTACCGAGATACAGGCCGCCCCCGCCTCCTCATAGGATTTCGCGATCTCCACGTAGGGAAAATTTGGGGCAATCAGCCCTTTGGAGGGAGAGGCTTTCTTGCACTCGCAGATAAAGCCTATGTCCGGGCCTGCCAGCCTGTGCTCAAAGGCAAAGTCCTCGTCCCCGCGCTTTCGCTGCTCCTCCCTGATTTCAAATGCCTTTTGTCTCATGGTCTCGGGCGGAATACGGCGCTTCGCCTCCTCCACCCGGACTTTCGCGTAATCTGCAATGGTCTGCAGTATCGTGTCTGCCATCTTCTCTCCTCCCCGGCCCGGCTTCAGACAGCCTCCGCCATTTTTCCAAGCTCCCGGGACAGCCCGATGAACTCCTCCAGCTTCTCTGCCGCAGCGCCGGAATCAATCAGTTCCCCCGCCATCCGGATGCCATCGGTCAGGGATTCTGCTTTCCGGGCAATGTAGAGAGCCGCGCCCCCGTTCATCAGCACCGCGGACCGCTTCGGTCCCCGCTCCCTTCCTTCCAGAATGTCCCGGGTGATCCGGGCGTTCTCCTGGGGAGTACCGCCCCGAAGGTCCGCCTGGTCACAGGACTCCAGCCCGAAGGTCTCCGGCGTGATATAGTAGGAGACGTACTCGCCGTCATGGAAGTCGCAGACCGTGGTGGGCGCGCACATGCTGATCTCATCCAGCTTATCCTGCCCGTACACCACCATTCCCCGCTTCACGCCCAGGCTGGTGAGCACCCGGGCCAGGGGCTGTACCAGGGACTCATCGTACACACCCAGAAGCTGCAGGGAGGGCTTTGCCGGATTGGTGAGCGGCCCCAGAATATTAAATACCGTGCGGATCCCCAGCTCCTTTCGGATTCCTCCCACATATTTCATGGAGGTGTGATATTTCTGGGCAAAGAAGAAGCACATTCCTACCTGCTCCAGAAGCTGCAGGCACTGCTGCGGATTCAGATTAATATTGACGCCCAAAGCCTCCAGGCAGTCGGCTGTGCCGCACTGGGAGGAGGCCGCCCGGTTTCCGTGCTTGGCAATCTTCACGCCCCCCGCCGCGGCCACCAGGGCTGAGGTGGTGGAGATATTGAAACTGCCCGCTCCGTCTCCTCCGGTACCCACAATTTCCATCACTTCCATATCGTGTTTTACCTGAAGGGCGTGGCTTCGCATGGCAGCCGCGCACCCGGAAATCTCATCAATGGTCTCCGCCTTGGTACTCTTTGTGGACAGGGCCGCCAAAAACGCCGCGTTCTGCACCTGGCTGGTCTCCCCGTTCATAATCTCATTCATCACCTGATAAGCCTCATCATAGGTCAGATCCTGTTTATCCACGATTTTTACGATAGCCTCTTTGATCATTGTGTGTGCCTCCTTCTTTCTATTATTATTGCAGTGTTTTATTTTATGGTATGCTTCACGTGGTATGCTTCACGATGTCAAACCAGTTTTTCAGTATCTCTTTGCCCTGGGGAGTCAGGATGGACTCCGGGTGAAACTGCAGGCCGTATACGCCATCCGCCTCATTCCACACGGCCATCACCTCCCCGTCTCCGGTTCTGGCTGTGACCTTCAGACATTCCGGAAGTGTCTCTTCCACCGCTGCCAGGGAGTGGTATCTGGCCACCGGGATCTCCCCCGGCAGTCCCCGGAAAATAGGACAGGTGGGATCCAGTCTTACCAGTGACTGCTTTCCGTGCATCAGCTCTTTTGCGTAGGACACCTCCCCACCGTAGGCCTCACAGATCGCCTGATGTCCCAGGCATACGCCCAGGATGGGAAAGCGTCCCCTCAATGTCTTCACCGTCTCCTCGCAGATCCCAGCGTCCGCCGGTCTGCCCGGTCCCGGGGAGAGAATTATGCCCTCCGGCTTCATAGCCGCCAGCTCCTCCACCCCGCAGGCATCGTTTCGGATCACCCGGATGTCCGGGTCGATGGAACCCACCATCTGATACAGGTTGTAAGAAAAACTGTCATAATTATCAATCAGTACAATCACAGGTCCGCCTCCTTTGCCAGCTCCAGCGCCCGCATCACAGCCGCCGCCTTATTGATGCACTCCTGGTACTCTTTCTCCGGATCAGAGTCCGCCACAATGCCCGCCCCGCTTCTGACAAACACCTTGCCGTTCTTTTTGTAGGCGATGCGGATGGCGATGCAGGTATCCAGATTGCCCGTAAAACTCAGATAGCCAATGGCGCCTCCGTAGATTCCTCTCTTATTGTTCTCCAAATCATTGATCAGCTGGCAGGCCCGGATCTTCGGCGCGCCGGACAGCGTTCCCGCCGGCAACACCGCGTCTATCGCGTCCAGCGCATGCTTTCCCGGGGCGATCTCTCCCCGGACCGTGGATCCGATATGCATCACATGGGAGAAACGTTGGATGCTGTAGGCCCGCTCCACCTCCACGGTTCCGAACCGGCTGATCTTTCCCAGGTCATTTCTCCCCAGATCCACCAGCATGCTGTGCTCCGCCAGCTCCTTGGGATCCGCCAGAAGTTCCCGCTCCAGAGCCTCATCCTCCTCCTCACTCTTTCCCCGGGGTCTGGTGCCCGCCAGCGGGAAGGTGTGAAGCACCCCGTCCTCCAGCTTCACCAGAGTCTCCGGTGAGGCTCCCGCCACCTCCATGTCTGAGCTGGAAAAGTAAAACATGTAGGGGGAGGGATTCAAGGTGCGCAAAATCCGGTAGGTGTTCAGCAGGCTTCCCTGAAAGTCCGCTTCCAGCCGGTTGGAGAGCACGATCTGGAAGATGTCCCCCTCCATAATATGCTCCTTGGCCCTCCTCACCATTCCGCAGTACCGCTCCCTGTCGAACAGGGCCTTCACCGGTGAGGTCATGTGTCCCGGCTCATCCCTGCAGGGTTCCCCGGTGCGGATCAGCTCCGCCATATGTTTCAGCTCCAGCACCGCTTTATGATACCCGGCCTCCCCCTGTTCCAGACACATATTGACCATGAGAATGATCTTCTGCCGGAAGTTATCGAAGGCGATGACCCGGTCAAACAGCATCAGATCCACATCCCGAAATCCTTCCGTATCCTCCCCATCCAATTTCAGGGTGGGTTCCGCGTATTTCAGATAATCGTAGGAGAAGTATCCCACCAGCCCTCCGGTAAAGGAAGGCAAATAATCAAAGGTGGGGCTTTTGTGTTCTTCCAGTACCTGGCGAATATATTTTCCCGGATCTTTCGTCTCAAAGGTCAGATCCCCCACCTTCATTTTCCCGTTGCTGCAGGTGATCTCCAGCCCCGGATCGTATCCCAGGAAGGTGTAGCGTCCCCACTTCTCGTCCTCCGCCACTGACTCCAGCAGATAGCAGTGGCCGGATACCCGTTTCAGGATCCTCAGTACCTCAATGGGAGTCCGGATGTCCGACAGGATCTCCATGCTCACCGGTGCGCATTTGTACTGGCCCTTGGCGGCCAGCGCTTTGATTTCTTCCAGACTTGGACGTATCATGGTTTTTCCCTCCTTAAACACAGAAATCCCTGGCAGAATTATGTACAATTCTGCCAGGGACGAATCAACTAATCCGCGGTGCCACCCTGTTTTATGGATCGCTCCATACACTTTGCAGGTACTATCATACCCTGGACAACTGACGTATGTCCTTCACGTCACAGAATACTCAGATAAAATCTATCCTTTGACTGTGCCCTCGGCGGTCCATTTGATGAACTGTTTTCTGCCTGTTCTCAGCAATCCAGGCTCTCTGTAAGAGCATATTCACCTTTACTTCCGCGTCAACGGTTTCGGTCGCTTTTCTTTTGATTTTTTTCAATATTATCATTCCATTTTCGGTTTGTCAAGAAGTTTTCGGAAAATTTTGTGGTTGTCAAAGAATCGTAAAATACTCATGCACGTATGGCTCTTTAGTTCATTGCTCGCAGAATGAAAGCCGCGGCTCTTCACCGCATTTTAGGCACCGCATTTATAACAATTTATCTCACCATATCCCCCCGCAAAATATGCTACAATATAGTCTGCAGCGAAACATAGTTTTAAGTTGAGGTGAAACCTATGGCTAAAATGACCGTATATCACGGTGGCTTTGTCCCTGCCCCCATACCAGAGATCCGCATCGGCCGCAATACGAAAGATTTCGGCAATGGCTTCTATTGTACTGTAATTAAAGAGCAGGCCCAGCGATGGGCCAGGCGGTACCGTACAAAAGAGACTGATTCTGGGCGTTGCCCGGGAAAAAAATATAGATGTTATCGATGCATTGATAAAAGTCTATAATTCCTTTGTCAGTGAAAAAATCGATGACTATAACAGCAGCTTCTACTATGAAAATCCTTCTTACATTCTTGAATGCTACCTGGAAAACAAGGTACTATAAAACTGCGCCCCATCACAGGGGCGCATAACTCCACAGCGCACAGATCTGAGGCAGAAGCTCATCCATACTCCAGTGCTTTTCACTGTTTGAAGGGCTGTTGGGATCATGGACGATCACCGCGCCTCCCTCATCCATTCCCGTCAGCACAATGAAATGTCCGGTGTAGGTAAAGTCTCCAGGATACATGGAGCAGATGATGGGATGGCCGCCCCAAAGCTGGTTTACAATGTAATCTGCCGATACCTCTCCCCACTCCGCGGACAGCCCCAGGGCGCTGGCCCCCACTGTCATCAAGTCCCAGGCCGTGCCCTCCCCGGGCACATAATAGCCGGACTGTTCAGAAAACACGCCCACCTCATAGGGATTCCAGTATGTATCTCCCGTCAGGCCGCAGACCACCATGGACAGGCAGGTGGGGCCGCAGCCATTCACCCCGAAAAAGTTATTTCCATAACTGCGGTATCCCCACCGCTCATCCCACTGGAGAAACAGCGGAATGGTGCCGGGGATAACCTCTCCTGAGATATCCATGGAAAATAGTTCATCCTTTTTCTCCGGATAACTGTCCACAAACTCCGCTGTCTGGGGATACTTTTCCTTCAATTCCCTCAGGCTTTCCGGAATACTGTTTCGAAGCTGAATTCGGTGTATCACATACGCTCCCATTCCTGCCATGCACAAAAATCCCGCTATCAGTATGATCCAGGTTCTCCCCCAGGCCCACCGCCTTCTGGCTTTTCTCTTTTGTGCTGTTTCCACCCCGATCCCTTCTTTCCTTCCCCAAAAAGTATTCTTACAGCGGCTCCTTACCGCCGCCCGATCCTCTGCTCCCAGCATAATTCCCGGGATATAAAAAGTCAATAGAATCAGAAAACGCTGTCTGTCCCCTCAGTCAAAGAGCCGTCTCTCTGACATCAAGGATACACAGCGTTTGTATCACTCCCGTATCAATTTTGTATCACTTCGTTACTATTCACAGCCGTTTCAGAATTGACAGCAGGTGCGGGGTGGCTGTGAATCAGTAACATCACTTCTGCACCTGCACGTTCTCCATCCTCTCCCTGCGCTCCCGGTCGTTTTCAATCCACTCGTCCAGCGTCAGCGGCGTATAGTCGGAGAACATGCAGAAACAGTTGATCATGTGGCAGGGAATGTGTCCCGGTTCTTCCTGCCCCCGGATGGGACGCAGCACACTTCTGGTTATATTCTGAAACTGGTTTACCAGCAGTTCATCATAAGTGTTGTGGACATGGCCGTAAAGCATATAAGTCCGGTCCGCTCCATCCCGTTTCTTCCGGTACTGTCCATTATAGCAGACAATGGGATAATGGCTGAGAATCACCTTCCGCTTATTGTCGTGAAGTTCGGCATAGGGACGAATCCACTCAAACCTGCTTCTGTCAAACTGTTTGTCTGACAGGAACAGGTCATGGTTTCCCTCCACCAGGCAGAGCCTTCCGTTGAGCCGTTCCACAATAGCGTTGGTAGCCTTGCCCTTTCCCACGGACAGATCGCCCAGAATCACCACCTCATCGTTGGGCCTCACTCTCCGGTTCCACTGGGAAATCATGTATTCGTTCATCTCCCTGCCGTCCGCAAAGCCCCGACAGTCCATTTGGGTATTCAGATTCTGATGATAAAAATGCAGATCAGAAATAAAATAGCGCATATGCTGTCCAGTTTCCATCCTTACCTAATTGATCTTGTTCCGCTGCCCCGGCCCGGGACCGGGCGTTTCGCATCATAGCCGGGGCGGCCTTTTCCCTTGCCCTCCGGACCTTACGCCAGCTCTTCCGGCTTTTCCACCGCGTAATTCTCCCAGGGAGAGACTGCGCCCATGGCCTGCATATCCGCCGACTCCGAATAGTGCTCCACGGTGATGGTGTAAGCTCCGTCGCCCTGCTGGTATACCGTTCCGTCTGTTCCCTGTATGGTCACGGAATCTCCATTGTCATCCACAATAGTCCCCGCCTGGCACAGGCTGGTGAGTTCACTGTCCCCGGTCACCGTCCATGTGGAGGTCTCATCCAGATACAGATTACAGGCGCCGTCCCCGCTTCCGCCGGAGTACGTCTCATCCTCCACAATGGCGCCTGTCAGGCTGCTGTTTTCCGCCACATAGAAGTCCAGATTGCTGATGCGGTCCCAGATCACATCTCCCTCCATCTCCTGGTTTAAAGCGGTGAAGGTGCAGTCTGAACCGTTATTTCCGGCAGTCCCCCAGCCCCGGTCGTTATTGTTTCCTGTACACTGAAGGAAAAAGTCATTTTCTTCTGCCGGAATGATGGTCACTCCGTCCAGGGTTATGGTACACTCTGTGTTTGTGGTGTAAAACAGTCCTCCGTTTCCTGCAGTCAGCGTACCGCCGCTCATCTGGAAGGTTCCGTTTCCCACCTCCGAATCCCCTGACATGCTCTGATAGACAATCACATTCCAGGTACCGTCATTCTGATCCATGTCGGACATATTTCCTGACAGGTCACAATCGTACAGGCGCAGGGTATTCAGCCCCTCGATGCAGACGGCCTCCGAGCCGTTGGCCGTCAGCTGGGCCCCATTGACGGAAATATCCGCTGTACAGTAAACGGCGGGTGAGTTCACTCCGTTGGAGGTGTA
This sequence comes from Candidatus Merdiplasma sp., assembly GCA_048203265.1. Taxonomy (GTDB): domain Bacteria; phylum Bacillota; class Clostridia; order Lachnospirales; family Lachnospiraceae; genus Merdiplasma. Next base: position 4,005 of record DBFBJF010000252.1, on the reverse strand, counting down.
GCTGCCCCCGTCCACCACCATGGTACCGCTCCCCCGGTCACTGCGGATGGCCGCCGAGGACTCGCCCTCCGTGGTCACAGTTAAATTCCAAGCGTAAAGCGTTCCGCCCCCCGCCACATGGATGCCTCCAGATGTATCCCGAGCTGTGGTAATCTCCGTGTCCGCCGCGTACACGGTGCCATCGCCGTAGGCGAAGATGCCCGCGCCTCCCGCCGCGTCCGTATCGATCTGGGAATCCTTCACCAGCAGAGTGCCCCCGATGCCCAACAAGGCAGCACCGACACCGTAAAAACTGGACTGGTCTCCACCGGTACTGTCATCGGAAGCCCGGGATACCTTCACCTGATTTAACGTCACAGTGGCATCGCTTCCATTGACCAGCACAGCATTTTCATCCGTTCCCTCTGAGGTAATTTTCTCACCCTCCAGGGAAGCATCCTCAGAATATTCATTCACTGCCTGATAAGTAATATCCGATGCATCCTGGGCACCGCCGGGGCCGCCTGCCCCTCCCCCGGGAATATTTCCGTTTTCTCCCTGAGGTATTTCCGGCGGCTCTCCCTCTTCCCCGGGAGCTCCCCCGGGCGCCTCGCCGTCCGGTCTCTCAGACGGTTCCTCGCCTTCCCCGGCAGGCGCCTCACCGTCTGGTCTCTCAGGCAGTTCCTCACCCTCCCCATCCGGTCTTTCCGGCGCTGCTTCACCGCCCTGGAATCCGCCATCCCCACTGTCCGCATCTTCCATCGGTATTTCTGTATCGGATGCGCTCACTGCGATGGCTCCGCTCTCAGCAGCAGAAGCCGCAGACGAAACCACAGGCTGGGCCGCCATGGCTGCAGTCAGCGCGCCGCAAAGTATCCATGTTCTCTTTCTCATATTTTCTGCTCCTCACTTTCTAAAAACACACCCGGTCGAATAAGGGATCCCCCTATCCGCTGCCGCGATATTGCGCAATCACCGGGCACAAACTTCCACCCAAAAAGTATATGCCCTTCCTGTGTCCATCATGTGTTCTATCTGTGAGGATACCGTGACCAGCCATGCAAAATCCGGTTTTCCAGCAGGTGCTGTCCGGTCACGCCTCTTCCCGGGCCGCGTATCTTCTTACAATCCCCTGCATCACCTTCACCACAAAGTCCATTCCCTCCGCCGTAATATGCTCATAGGGACCATGGAAGGCGTAGCCCCCCGTTCCCAGGTTGGGACAGGGCAGTCCCCTAAAGGAGAGCTGAGCCCCATCGGTTCCGCCCCGCACCGGGGAAACGTCCGGCTCCATACCTGCTTCCCGGATAGATTCCTTGGCGTAATCAATCAGGTGCATACAGGGGCGGATCTTCTCCTCCATGTTCCGATACTGCTGACTGATGGTCAGAGTTGCCGTTCCCTCCCCATATTTCTCATTGATTGCCTTCGCAATCTGGCGCAGCACCTCCTGGCGGGCCTCAAAATGTCCGCCGTCATGATCCCGGATAATATAGTGGAGGCTGGCGTGTTCCACCGTTCCCTCCATCTGAGTCAGATGGAAAAATCCCTCATACTGCTCCGTATGCCGCGGGGTCTCTGACCAGGGCAGCATTCCGCAGATCTCCGCCGCCACCTGGGCAGCGTTCACCATCTTATCCTTGGCCTCTCCGGGATGAATATTGACGCCCTGGATCTCAAACACGGCACTGCAGGCGTTGAAATTTTCATACACAATCTCATTCTCACAGCCGCCGTCCACCGTGTAAGCGAATTTTGCGCCAAAGGCCGGAATATCCAGCAGAGCCGCGCCTCCGCCCACCTCCTCATCTGGAGTAAATCCGATGCAGATCTTTCCATGGGGCTCCTCCTCCTTCATCAGTTCTTGGGCCAGAGTCATAATCTCCGCAATGCCAGCCTTATCATCCGCCCCCAGCAAGGTGGTGCCGTCCGTGGTAATCAGCGTGCGCCCCTTCAGTGCCTTCAAATGAGGGAACATATCCGGCGAAAGTACCCGACCGCTGTCTCCCAGCATCACTTCCCCGCCGTCATAATTTTCCAGAATTCTGGGCTTTACACCCTCCCCGCAAAAATCCGGCGAGGTATCCAGGTGAGCAATAAACCCGATGGCCGTCTTCCCCTCATAGCCAGGTGTGGCCGGTATGGTGCCATAGACGTAGCAGTGCTCGTCCACCCTGGCGTCCTGGATCCCCATCTCCTTCATCTCTTCCACCAAAGCCATGGCCAGATCAAACTGGCGCTGTGTTGTGGGTACCTCCCGGCTCTCCTCATCGCTGGTAGTATGAATTTTCACATATTGAAGCAGTCTCTCATACGCTCTCATTCTCAATTCCTCCTATTCACACGGTTATGCGTCTTTTCGCTTTATCCTCAATGTTCTCAGGTAGTCCTTCCGTTCCTGGCTGATGCGGTAGCTCTCCACCGCCTTTTGTATCGTCTTGTTCTGAATCCAGGGATCCAGCCGGCCGCTCTCAATCAGCGGCAGGGTAGCCTCATACTGCTTAATCAGCGCATAGCTCAGATACCAGGCAATAGCAATATTGATGTAATACTCCTCCCGGTGAATCCCCGCCGCCAGCTCCAGCATGGCCGGATCAAACTGATCATCCAGGAAAAACTGAAGCAGCGTCACCAGGCCAAAACGCACAGTGTACACATGGTCGCTCTTTACCCACTTCTGTATTTTTTCATATACCTGATCCGGATATTTTTTGAATATCTTAGGGCTGATGGTATCGCACACAGCCCAGTTTTCCACATAGGGCAGAAAGGCTTCTACCAGCTCCATCACCTGTTCATAATCTGTCTTGACGGTTCCCAAAATATACCCATGTAGCGCGTTTTCCTCATGGTATTTGTGGGGCAGCTCCCCGATAAACTCCCGCCACAGATCTCCCTTCAGCAGCTCCTTTGCATATTTGCGAAGTTCTGGGGTACGCACACCAATGATGGTTTCTTTGTCCGTTCCCGGAAGCAGCTTTGCGTGAAAGTCACGGAATTTCAGATCCTGCATCTCAAACAGGCGTTTCGTAATCTCCTCCACCTTTACTCCTCCTCTCCTCTCATCCCGGCGGTCAGATCTTTGATCACTTCCCCGGCCATGATCAGCCCCGCCACAGAAGGCACAAAGGCAATGCTGGCGGGAACTCTGCGCCGGAGCACCGGGGGCTCCTGGGAGTAGACTACCTTCAGGGACTCCACCCCTCTGGCCTTCAGCTCCCTTCTCATCACCTTCGCCAGCGGGCAGACACTGGTATCGTAGATGTCCGCCACCTGAAATTTTGTAGGATCCAGCTTGTTCCCCGCTCCCATGGAACTGATGATGGGAACCCCGGCCTCCCTGGCCTTCATCACCAGCTCCAGCTTGGCCGTCACCGTATCCACCGCGTCCACCACGTAAGAGTATCCGCTAAAATCAAACTCCGAAGCCGTCTCCGGCAGGAAAAAGCACCGGCGCACCTCCACCCGGGCCCGGGGATTGATCTCCAGGATCCGCCTGCGCATCACATCTGTTTTGTACTCCCCCACCGTGGAGAGGGTCGCCACCATCTGCCGGTTTAAATTGCTCATGGCCACCCTGTCGCTGTCCACCAGCACAAAACTGCCCACGCCGCTGCGGGCCAGGGCTTCCGCCGCATGTCCGCCCACGCCTCCCAGGCCGAATACAGCCACGACAGACTGTTCTAATACATCAAGAGCCCTGCTCCCGATCAGAGCCTCCGTCCGGGAGAGGGCTTCCTTTCGGTCATACTGCTGTTCTTCCATTGTCCGCTCCTGCCAGGGCGCCCTCTTTTCCCAAAGTGCGCCCATCGAAATATATTTATTTTAATCTAAGGATTGCCGCAGTTATTACGGCAGTCCCTAGTATAGCACAATTTTCAGTCTGTGACCATAGTCCTGATCCCTCAAGCAGGCCTGGTACTTTCCCGGTGTTTTTCCACCCAGGTAGGCGGACATGGCATAAATCTCCGGTCCGGCCCATCCACCGGCGTCTTCTTCTCAACTAATAGATATAATAACACTGCA
>DBFBJF010000251.1:0-7140 GCA_048203265.1 Candidatus Merdiplasma sp. | reverse complement strand
CAAGGAAGGAGGAAAATTTATGGAACGGAAAACACCACTGTATGAAACTCATGTAAAGTATCAGGGCAAGATCGTCCCATTTGCCGGTTATCTGCTTCCGGTACAGTACAAGTCCGGGGTGATCGCGGAGCATATGGCAGTGCGCACCGCCTGTGGTTTGTTTGATGTCTCACACATGGGCGAGATCCTGTGCCAAGGTAAGGATGCCCTGAAAAATCTGAACTATCTTCTCACCAACGATTACACGGAAATGTATGACGGGCAGGCCCGGTACAGCCCCATGTGCAATGCGCAGGGAGGAGTGGTGGATGATCTGATCGTCTACAAAGTGAAGGAGAACAGCTACTTTATTGTGGTAAACGCGGCCAATAAGGACAAGGATTTTGCCTGGATGCAGGAGCATGTCTTCGGCGACGCAGTCTTTACGGACATTTCCGACCAGGTGGCCCAGCTGGCGCTGCAGGGGCCAAGGGCATTGGATATTTTAAAGAAGCTGGTGAAGGAAGAGGACATTCCGAAAAAATATTACAGCTGCAAATACCACCGCAGCGTGGGGGGAATGGACTGCATCATCTCCAGGACAGGATATACCGGGGAGGATGGATTTGAATTTTATCTGGCTGCTCAGGACGGGCCGAAACTGTGGGAGCTTCTGATGGAGACCGGAAAAGAAGATGGCCTGATTCCCTGCGGCCTGGGAGCCCGGGACACCCTGCGGCTGGAGGCTGCTATGCCTCTGTATGGCCACGAGATGGACGATACCATCACGCCCTTTGAGGCGGGGCTTGGCAGTTTTGTAAAGATGAAGAAAGAAGACTTTATCGGAAAGGCCGCCCTGGAAGCGGCCGGGGAACCTGCGAGGTGCCGGGTGGGCCTGAAAGTGACGGGCCGGGGAATTATCCGGGAGCATGAGGATGTGTATGACGGGGAGCAGAAAATCGGCGTGACCACCTCGGGCACTCACTGCCCCTATTTGAAGGCTCCGGTGGCCATGGCCCTCTTGAACCGAAACTATAAGGAGGCAGGAACATCGGTGGAGGTCGATGTGAGAGGCAGGAGAGTGGCCGCCCAGGTGGTGCCTCTGCCCTTCTACAAACGTTCGAAATAAAAGGGAAAAAGGAATCAAATCAATTATAAAAAACAGGAGGAAAATCATATGAATCATCCAAACGAATTAAAGTACAGCAAATCCCATGAGTGGGTAAAATTTCTTGAGGACGGAACAGCTCTGGTCGGACTGACCGATTACGCCCAGGATGCCCTGGGAGATCTGGTATTCGTGAATCTGCCGGAAGCGGGAGATGGGGTGAACGCCGGGGAGGCCTTTGCCGATGTGGAGTCCGTGAAGGCGGTATCCGATGTCTTCTCACCCCTGACGGGCACAGTAGCAGAAGTGAACGAGGAGCTGCTGGACGCGCCCCAGCTTCTGAACGAGAGCCCCTATGAGGCATGGCTGATCAAGGTGGATGGAATCACAGGGCAGGATGAACTGATGGATGCCCAGGAATATGTCAAGTTTTACGAGAGCCTGGAGGACTGAAAGGAGACGGCTTATGGGTTCATATTTACCGAATACGAAACAGGAACAGCAGGAAATGCTGGAGGAAATCGGCTTCCACAGCTTTGACGAGCTTTTCGCCCATATTCCGGAGGAGGTGAAGGTGAAGGAACTTCACCTGCCATCCGGTTTGAGCGAGATGGAGGCGTTCGGTGCCATGGAGGATATGGCGGAGAAAAATAAAGTGTTCCGCCACATTTTCCGGGGTGCCGGGGCCTATCATCACTATATTCCCGCCATCGTGGACAGCGTGGCGGGAAAGGAAGAATTTGTGACAGCTTATACCCCTTACCAGGCGGAGATCAGCCAGGGAATTCTGCAGTCCATTTTTGAGTATCAGACCATGATCTGTGAGCTCACCGGAATGGACGCCTCCAACGCCTCCGTCTATGACGGAGCCACGGCCGCGGCTGAGGCTGTGGCTATGTGCAGGGAGCGGAAGCGCCAGACGGTGTACGTGGCGGCCACTGCCAATCCCCAGGTGATCTCCGTGATCAAAACTTACTGTTGGGGCAGCGGCACAGAGGTGGTGATGATACCGGAAAAGGATGGCGTGACGGACCGGGAAGCGCTGGCGGCGGCGCTGGATGATACCAGTGCCTGCTTTTATCTGCAGCAGCCCAATTACTACGGAATCTTTGAGGATGCGGACGGGCTGGGGACCATTGTTCACGAGGCGGGAGCGAAATTCATTATGGGCTGCAATCCCATTGCTTCGGCTATCATGAAAACCCCTGGAGAGTGCGGCGCCGATGTGGCGGTGGGGGACGGTCAGCCTCTGGGAATGAGCCTGTCCTTTGGAGGTCCATATCTGGGCTTTATGGCGGCCACTGCAAAAATGACCAGAAAGCTGCCGGGCAGAATTGTGGGGGAAACGGTGGACAAGGAGGGAAATCGTGCCTTTGTCCTGACCCTTCAGGCCAGAGAACAGCATATCCGCCGGGAGAAGGCCAGCAGCAATATCTGTTCCAATCAGGCCCTCTGCGCCCTGCGGGCAGGGGTTTATATGGCGGCCATGGGAAGCGATGGCATGAGACAGGCAGCCACCCTCTGTATGTCCAAGGCCCATTATCTTCAGAAAGCCCTGGAGGAGGCAGGCCTGAAGTTAAAATACAGCCATCCCTTCTTCCACGAGTTTGTGACCGTGTCAGATACGGATCCGGAGAAGATCCTGGCCGCACTGGAGACCCATGACATTCTGGGAGGACTGCCCCTGGGAGACGGACAGATTCTCTGGTGTGCCACAGAGATGAACACGAAAGCGGAGATGGACGAGACCGCGGCGGTGGTGAAGGAGGTGCTTGGCTGATGAAACTGATTTTTGAGAGAGGAAAGGAAGGCAGAGGATGTACTCTGCTTCCCGCCTGCGATGTGCCGGAGGTTTCCATGGAGGTTTCCGCCAGGGAAAAACCGCTTCATCTGCCCCAGGTGTCAGAAAATGATCTGAGCAGGCATTATACGGAACTGGCAGGACAGGTTCACGGAGTAAACAACGGCTTCTATCCGCTGGGCTCCTGCACCATGAAATACAATCCCAAGGTGAATGAGCGGGCAGCTGCCCTTCCCGGTTTCACCGGAATTCACCCCCTGCAGCCGGAACATACGGCGCAGGGATGTCTGGAGGTGCTGGAACGGGCGGAGCAGCTGCTGTGTGAGATCACCGGAATGGACGGAGTGACCATGCAGCCTGCGGCGGGAGCCCACGGAGAGTTCACGGGGCTGCTGCTGATTAAGGCGTACCATGAAAGCCGGGGAGACCAGAAGCGGACAAAAATCATCGTGCCGGACTCTGCCCACGGTACCAACCCGGCCAGCGCGGCCATGGCGGGCTATGAGGTGGTGAGCATTCCCTCGGGAGAGGATGGCTGCGTGGATCTGGAGAAGCTGCGTCAGGCAGTGGGGGAGGACACGGCAGGCCTGATGCTGACCAACCCTAACACAGTGGGACTGTTTGATAAAAATATTCTGGAAATCACTTCCATTGTCCATAAGGCGGGAGGCTTAAACTACTATGACGGCGCCAACCTGAACGCGGTGATGGGCATCGTCCGGCCGGGAGATATGGGGTTTGACGTGGTGCATCTGAATCTCCACAAAACCTTCTCCACGCCCCACGGAGGAGGCGGCCCGGGAAGCGGCCCGGTGGGCTGCAAGGAATTCTTACGGCAGTTCCTTCCGGGGGTGCAGGCAGAGAAAAATGGCGATGCGTATTCCTTTGTGAAGCAGGAGCACTCTATCGGGGATGTGAAGGCTTTCTACGGCAACTTCCTGGTGGTGGTGAAAGCCCTGACTTACATACTGATGCTGGGCCGGGAGGGCATTCCCGAGGCGGCGCGGAACGCGGTGCTCAATGCCAATTATATGATGCATAAGCTGAAGGACATTTACCCCATGGCTTACGATGAGACCTGCATGCATGAGTTTGTCATGACCCTGGAGCAGATGAAACACCAGATCGGCGTGACTGCCATGGATGTGGCCAAGGCCCTGCTGGACTACGGGATCCATCCGCCCACCATGTATTTCCCGCTGATCGTCCATGAGGCCCTGATGGTGGAGCCCACGGAGACGGAGAGCAGGGAGACCCTGGACGAGGCGGTGGCCGCGTTCTGGGAAATCTATGAGAAGGCAAAGGAAAATCCGGAACAGATGCATGAAGCCCCGGTAACCACCTATATCCGCAGGCCGGATGAGGTGCGGGCAGCCAGAAAGCCTGTGCTGCGATGGGAATTTTCCCAGGCATCCGAGGACGGGAAATGATCGGGAAGTTAACCATCTTCCGGACAGACGGTACCAATCCATACCGCAACCTGGCCCTGGAGGAGTATCTGACCTTTCATACAGAGCCGGGGGAGTGCATCCTGTATCTGTGGCAGAATAAGCAGACCGTTGTAATTGGAAAGAATCAGAACTGCTGGAGGGAGTGCAGGGTGACGGAGCTGGAGCGGGACGGAGGCCATCTGGCCCGCCGTCTCTCCGGCGGCGGGGCTGTGTACCATGACCTTGGCAATTTGAATTTCACCTTCTGCGTCAGAAAAGAAGACTATGATGTGGGACGCCAGCTTCAGGTGATCGAGCAGGCGGTGCGCTCCCTGGGGATGGATGCCCGCAGAACAGGGCGAAATGACATTGCCATTGAGGGAAGGAAGTTTTCCGGAAACGCCTTTTATCGGTCCGGAGATTTCTGTTACCATCACGGAACCATTTTGATGGATGTGGATAAAAACCAGATGTCCAGGTATCTGAATGTGTCCAGGGAAAAACTGAACTCCAATGGGGTGGCCTCCGTCAGATCGAGAGTCGTCAATCTGAGAGAACTGCGGCCTGGGCTCACCCTGGATGAGCTGGTGGAGAGCCTGTTTCACGCTTTTTCCCAGGTGTACGGATTCCCGTCCAGACCGCTGGAGGAGAGCAGGATAGATCAGGAGACGGTCCGCCGGGGGGAGGAGCGATTTTCCTCCTGGGACTGGAAGTATGGACGGAACATCCGTTTCCAGTACAGCGGCCGGGAGAAGTTTCCCTGGGGAGAGGTGGAGCTGCAGTTTCAGGTGGATGGCGGCGTGATCCGGGAGGTGAATGTCTTCTCCGACGGGATGGAGGAACACTTTTTCCAGGAGCTGCAGTCTGCCTGGAGGGGCTGCCGGTATGAAGCCGGGGTTCTTCTGGAACGGCTTGCGGCTGTTTCCCCGGGCTTTCCGGGAGAAGCGCCTCTGGCGGAGCAGATGAAGCGGGACATCGGAGGGCTTCTGGAACAGATTTTGTGAGGACAGATGGAGGAAGAAAGCATGGCAGAGCGATACGACTTGGTGATTATCGGCGCGGGCCCCGCCGGATACATGGCGGCGGCTGAGAGCGGGAAGAAGGGGAAAAAGACGGCCCTGGTGGAGAACCGGGAGCTGGGAGGCACTTGCTTAAATCGGGGATGCATCCCTACCAAAACTCTGCTTCACGGGGCGGAGCTTTACCGGCAGATGAAGGCCTGCGCTCATCTTGGCATCCATGTGGAGGGAGTCTCCTGCCGGATGGATGAGATGCAGGAGCACAAGGACGGGGTGATCCGGCAGCTCCGGGATGGAATCGCCGGCATGATGAAGAAGAACAAGGTGGCTGTGTATGAGGGCACGGGCAGGATTCTGGGAGCCCATCAGGTGGCAGTAAGCCTTCGGGGCGCGGAAAGTCCGGCCGGGGAGACTGGCGGACAAAACGATGGACAGCCGGGAGAAAACGGTGCGCTTGTGCTGGAGACGGAGCAGATTCTGATTGCCACCGGCTCTGTGCCGGCCATGCCTCCCATCCCGGGGCGGGAACTGCCGGGAGTCATGGACAGCGATGAGTTCCTCTCCAGCCGGGAATCTTATCCCAGCCTTACCATTGTGGGCGGCGGCGTCATCGGCGTGGAGTTTGCCTCCCTGTGCAGCGCTCTTGGCTGCCAGGTGACCGTGCTGGAGTTCCTTGACCGGATTCTGGCCAATATGGACCGGGAAATCTCCCAGAGCCTGAAGATGCAGTTAAAAAAGCAGGGGGTGGAGATCTGCACTGGAGCCCAGGTGGAAGCCATCACACAGGGGACGGAGGGCGGCCTGGTCTGCCGCTACACCCAGAAGGGGGAGAGGAAGGAAGTTTCTTCCCGGGGCGTTCTGATTGCCACCGGAAGAAGGGCCAATATTCAGGGCGTATTTGCGGCACCCGCATCCGGAATGACGGACGAGGAGGCGGCCGAAGGGCTGGGCATCCGCCTGGACCGGGGCAGGATCGTGGTGGATGAGAATGGCCAGACCAGCCTGCCCGGCGTATATGCGGCCGGAGATGTGACGGGAGGGGTGCAGTTAGCCCACGCGGCCAGCGCCCAGGCTATCAACGCGGTGGCCCATATGTGTGGAGAAGCGCCTGTGTTCGATGGGAAATTAATTCCGGCATGCGTCTACACCAATCCGGAGATCGCTTCCGTGGGGATGACCCAGGACGAGGCGAAAAAGGAGGGGATCGAGGTAATCGCCAGGAAATATCCCATGACCGCCAACGGCAAGACGGTGCTCTCCGGCCAGGAGCGTGGCTTTATCCGGGTGATTGCGAAGAAGGAAAACCGCCGGATCCTGGGCGCCCAGATGATGTGCGCCAGGGCCACGGATATGATCAGTGAGTTTTCCCTTGCCATAGAACAGGGGCTGACCCTGGAGCAGATGGGCAGTATTGTCCGCCCCCATCCCACCTTCAGCGAGGCCATCGGGGAGGCTGTGAGAGAGTAGAAGAGATAAAAGTAAACCACATGTGAGATTATGCTTATCAGAGAGGCACGGAACCTTGGCGGGGGACGTGCCTTTTTTGTGCGATACGCCCGGAGGGCGACCGCCGTGCTTGCACGAGCGGGCATCCGACGGGAAACTGCGTTTCTATGAGATAAAAAACGCTCCAAAAGGGACTTGTAGGAAGGTGCTTAGAAGAGTATGATACTAAAAACGGAGGACTGTTATGAAAGCGATAATCTGCGATGATGAAAAGGGCACCTGCGCAGACCTGGAAGATCTGCTGTTAAAATATGCGAAAGAGAAGGGGATTTCTCTCATTACAGAAGTCTTTTATTC
>DBFBJF010000250.1:0-8851 GCA_048203265.1 Candidatus Merdiplasma sp. | reverse complement strand
TGATTGAGCGCCCCTCCTCCATTGTGAAGGAGCTGGTGGAGAATTCCATTGATGCGGGCGCCAATGCGGTGACGGTGGAGATCAAGGAGGGCGGCATCTCCTTCATCCGGATCACCGACAACGGGGAGGGCATTGAGACAGACCAGGTGCCCACAGCCTTCCTGCGCCATGCCACCAGCAAAATCCGCAGCGTGGATGACCTGCTGCGCATCGGATCCCTGGGGTTTCGGGGGGAGGCTCTCTCCAGTATCGCTGCCATCGCCCAGGTGGAGCTGATTACGAAAACAGCGGGGAGCCTGACCGGCTGCCGCTATCTGATTGAGGGCGGAAAAGAGAGGGGGATGGAGGAGATCGGGGCCCCCGAGGGAAGCACTTTCCTGGTCCGGAATGTGTTTTACAACACCCCTGCCCGGAAAAAATTCCTGAAATCCGCCGCCACGGAGGCCGGCTATATCAGTGATCTGCTGGAGCACCTGGCCCTGTCCCACCCGGAAATTTCCTTCAAATTCATTAACAACGGACAGACAAAGATGCACACATCAGGAAACGGGAACCTGAAGGATATTATCTACAGCGTCTACGGCCGGGATATTGCCGCCAATCTGGTGGCGGTGAGCGGCGAGCTGGAGGGCATCCGCCTCACCGGACTGATCGGGAAGCCGGTGATTTCCAGGGGCAACCGAAATTTTGAAAATTATTTTGTCAATGGGCGGTACGTGAAGAGCAGTGTCATCGCCGGAGGCATTGAGGAGGGGTACAGGACCTTCCTGATGCAGCACCGTTATCCCTTCACGGTGCTGAACTTTTCCATGGATGGCTCTCTGCTGGACATTAACGTTCATCCCACCAAGATGGAGCTGCGGTTCGCCGACAATGGGGCTATCTATCAGTTTGTCTGCGACACAGTGCGCCAGGCCTTAAGCCACAGGGAGCTGATTCCCAAAGTGACGGTGGGAAAGGAGGAGCCTGCAAAAGGCGGGGAGGACAGTAAGGGGACTCTTCCCAAGCCTTCCTTCCCGGAGCCTTTTGAGAAATCCCGCAGAGGGATAGTGGCAGAACCTTCCTCTTCCTATCAGGCCGGGCAGACGAAGCCAGGCGGAGCGGTCAGTGAGAAGAAGAACAGCAGCGCAGAGAGCGGCGAAGAGGAGAAGCAAAAAGCAGAAAACAGCAGCGAGAAGGATGTTCCAGCCCGGACCATCCCCGCGCTGAAGCCTCAGGAGAGGGAGACAAAGCTTCCGGAGGGCTGGGGAAAGATCCCGGATGAGCTTCCCAAAATGGCAGAGAGGGAGATCTCCCGGCTGCAGTCTGCTTCCCAAAAGCGGGAGGAACCGATTCCGGCCGGGAAGACCGGCACCCAGATGGAATTGTTTGAGGACAAGCTGCTGTCAAAAGAGAGTGTGCCGGAGCATCGGCTGATCGGCCAGGTCTTTGACACGTACTGGATTGTTCAGTTCCGGGATTCCCTCTATATCATTGATCAGCACGCAGCCCATGAGAAGGTCATGTATGAGCGTCTGACGGCCAGCCTGAAGACAAAAGAATTCACCACCCAGCGCATCAGCCCGCCCATTGTGCTCTCCCTGTCCATGCAGGAGGAGAATCTGCTGAACAAGTACGAACACTTTTTCCGGGAAGTGGGATTTGAGATTGAGCCCTTTGGCGGGCGGGAGTACTGTATCAGCGGTGTGCCGGGAAATTTCTTCGGCATCACCGACAAAGATTTGTTCATCGAGATGCTGGACGGACTTTCAGACACCACGGGAGCGCCATCCGCGGATCTTTTAAATGAGAAGCTGGCTACTATGGCCTGCAAGAGCGCGGTGAAGGGGAACAGCCGTCTGTCCTTCGCTGAGGCCAACGCGCTGATCCAGGAGCTGCTCAGTCTCGAGAATCCCTATAACTGCCCTCACGGCAGACCCACCATCATCTCCATGTCCAAATATGAGCTGGAGAAAAAATTTAAGCGTATCGTATAGATGGGGAGGTGCGGCGCATGAGACAACCTCTGGTAATTTTAACGGGTCCCACGGCGGTGGGAAAAACGGAGCTGTCCCTGAAACTGGCCAGGGCCATCGGAGGCGAGATTATCTCCGCAGATTCCATGCAGGTTTATCGGGGAATGAACATCGGATCCGCCAAAATCCGGCCGGAAGAGATGCAGGGCATTCCGCATCATCTCATCGATGAGCTGGAGCCGGATGAGCCTTTTCACGTGGTAAAATTCCAGGAACTGGCCACAAAGTATATGAAAGAAATCTGGGGGAGGGGAAACATTCCCATTCTCACCGGGGGAACCGGATTTTATATCCAGGCGGTGCTCTACGGCATCGACTTCACGGAAAATGAGGAGGATCCAGAGTACCGGGAAAGGCTGGAGCGGGAGGCGAAGGAGAAGGGCAGCCAGTATCTTCACAGCCTTTTGCTTCAGGTGGATCCCGTGGCCGCTTCCCAGATACACCCCAACAATATCAAGCGGATGATCCGGGCCCTGGAATTTTATCATCTCACCGGGAAACCCATCTCGGAGCATAACGAGAGGGAGCGGCAGAGAGAGACGCCCTACAATGCGGCCTACTTTGTGCTGAACGACAGGAGGGAGGCCGTCTATGAGAGGATTGACCGCCGGGTGGATCAGATGCTGGAGGCCGGGCTGGTGGAGGAGGTCACCGGGCTGAGAGACCGGGGATACACCAGGGACATGGTTTCCATGCAGGGCCTGGGCTACAAAGAGATTCTGGACTACCTGGACGGGCGCGTTTCTCTGGAGGAGGCCATCCGGGTGATCAAGCGGGATACCCGCCATTTTGCCAAGCGCCAGCTTACCTGGTTTCGCCGGGAGCGGGATGTGATCTGGATACAGCGGGACGCCTACGGGGGAAATGAGGGGGCGATGCTGGAGCGGATGCTTCAGATTCTGAGAGAGCGGGGAATTATTTCCGGGGTGCAGGGATCAGAACGCAGATGCCCAACTGCCCGAACGCCCTGAGAGGCGTTTTCGAAAAACAGAGCAATGAAGTATGAATAGAAAGAATGAAACATAGAAGGAATACAAGGACTATGACAGTATTACAGGAAAACCAACAGGTGAAAGATGACCGGCAAAATACCGGAATGGAGGAGATGTATGGACTGATGGGGATCTCCCCGCAGGTTTACCGCTTTGGAAGCCAGGTGGAGGATACGCTGCGGGAGCGGTTTGCAGCCATCGATGAGACGGCGGAGTACAATCAGATGAAAGTGATTCATGCCATGCAGAAGAACCGGATCAGCGCGGAGCACTTCAATCCCAGCAGCGGCTACGGCTACAATGACCAGGGACGGGACGATCTGGAAAAGGTGTACGCGGATACCTTCCACACAGAGGATGCCTTGGTGCGGCCCCAGATTGCCTGCGGCACCCATGCCCTGGCGGTGGCTCTGTTCGGAAATTTAAGACCGGGGGATGAACTGCTCTCCATCAGCGGCAAGCCCTACGACACCCTGGAGGAGGTGATCGGTATCCGCCCCTCCAGGGGTTCCCTGGCTGAGTACGGCATTACCTACCGGCAAGTGGAACTAAAGCCGGACGGAAGCTTTGATTTTCCGGCAATCCGGGAGGCCATCAATCCCAGAACAAAGGTGGTTGCCATCCAGCGCTCCAAAGGCTATCTGACCCGCCCCACCCTGTCTGTGACAGAGATCGGGGAGGCCATCGCCTTTGTCAAGAGCTGCAGGCCGGATCTGGTCTGCATGGTGGACAACTGCTACGGGGAATTTGTGGAGCGCATGGAGCCCTCGGACCTCGGAGCGGATATGGTGGTGGGATCTCTGATCAAAAATCCGGGCGGAGGATTGGCTCCCATCGGCGGGTATATTGCCGGGACGAAAGCCTGCGTGGAGAACGCCGCCTTTCGCCTGACCTCCCCGGGACTGGGCAAAGAGGTGGGCGCCTCCCTGGATGTGATGCGTTCCTTCTATCAGGGCTTCTTCCTGGCTCCCACCGTGACCGCCTCCGCTCTGAAGGGGGCGATCTACGCCGCCAATCTGTATGAGCGTCTGGGCTTTACTGTGATTCCAAACGGCAGCCAGAGCCGTCACGATATTATCCAGGCCATCGAATTCGGCTTTCCGGAAGGGGTCATCGAATTCTGCAAAGGCATTCAGGCTGCCGCTCCGGTGGACAGCTATGTGACGCCGGAGCCCTGGGCCATGCCCGGATATGACAGCGATGTGATTATGGCGGCAGGGGCTTTTGTCCAGGGATCTTCCATCGAGCTGAGCGCGGACGGTCCCATCAAGCCTCCCTACGCGGTGTACTTCCAGGGAGGCCTTACCTGGTCTCATGCCAAGCTTGGAATTCTCATGTCCCTGCAAAAACTGCATGAGAAAAAACTGGTGAAGCTGCCATGAGCCCGGAGGTAATCGTGGCAGGCTGCGGCCCGGCGGGAATGATGGCCGCCATCGCCGCGGCTGAGAGAGGCGCCAGGGTGACTGTGCTGGAGGGAATGGAACGGCCGGGGAAAAAACTGCTGCTGACGGGAAACGGCAAGTGCAATCTGACCAACCTGAATCCGGCGCTCCCGGAATCCTATCGGAGCGTGGAGGAGGGCGGGACAGATACTGCCCGCCGGATCTTGGATCAGTTTTCTGTGAAAGATACGATGGATTTTTTTCATAAGCTGGGCCTTCTGACCACGGACCGGAATGGATATGTCTATCCCAGGACCGGACAGTCTGCCAGCGTGCTGGAGCTGCTGCTGGCGAGAATGAGACAGCTGAGGATCAAATTAAAATATTCGGAGAAGATCCGGGCCATCCGCCGGGAGGATGACGGCCTGTGGCAGGTGACCACCGGAAGCTGGACCTACCGCTGCCATAGGCTGATCCTCTGCTGCGGATCCAGGGCGGCCGCTGCCACCGGATCCGACGGCAGCGGCTATGAGCTGGCCCGCCAGGCCGGCCACCGCATCACCTCCATTCTCCCCGCCCTGACCGCGCTGAAGGGAAAAAAGCAGCCTTTTCTCCCGGCCGCGGCGGGTGTGCGCTGTCCGGCAAAAGTGAGTCTGTACGGGATCCCCTTGGGAGATGCGAAAGAACAGTTCCTGTCTGAGGACACCGGGGAGCTTCAACTCAATGAGGAGGGCATCTCGGGGATCGTGGTATTTCAGGGGAGCCGCTACGCGGCCCTGGCGCTTTCCGAAGGGAAGAGGGTATCTGCCCGCTTGGATTTCCTGCCGGAGAAAAGGGAGATGGAGCTTTCTTCCTGGATCAAAGGCCGGCAGTCCCTCTGGGCGGGGGCGGATGTGCCCGTGCAATCCGCGCTGTCCGGGCTGCTTCCGGGGAAACTGCTGAGTGCCGTCCTGCGGGAGACTGGTATTAAGCCGGCTGCCAGGATGGACAGCCTGGGAGAGAGGCAGATCACAGAGCTGGTCCGGCAGATGAAGGGATTTATCTTGCCGGTAACCGGAACCAGAGGGTTTGCGCAGTGCCAGGTCTGCGCCGGGGGAATTGCCCTGGAGGAAGTTGACGGTGCGACCCTGGAATCAAAGAAATGCCCCGGCCTTTTCTTCGCCGGGGAGATCCTGGATGTGGACGGGCCATGCGGGGGATATAACCTTCAATGGGCCTGGTCCAGCGGATATGTGGCCGGCAGCCGGGCTGCCGGGGCTGATAAGGTGAAAAGATAGTTGAGAAGACAATCGAAAGGAGATTGACATGGGCGGAATATTTGGAGTTGCTTCAAAGCAGAGCTGTACACTGGAATTGTTTTACGGAGTAGATTACCATTCTCACCTGGGCACACGCCGGGGCGGCATGGCGGTCTGCGGCGAGCGGGGCTTTCAACGGGCGATACACAACATTGAGAATTCTCCCTTCCGGACAAAATTTGAGCGGGATGTGGAAGAGATGGAGGGAAATCTGGGGATCGGATGTATTTCCGATTATGAACCACAGCCACTGTTGGTCCAGTCCCATCTGGGCAGCTTTGCCATCACAACGGTGGGAAAAATCAACAATATGGAGCAGCTTCTCAGCTACGTCTATGCGGATGGAAATACCCATTTCCAGGAGATGAGCGGAGGGCAGGTGAATGCCACGGAGCTGGTGGCGGCCCTGATCTGCAAAAAGGAATCCATTGTGGAGGGAATCCAGTATGTCCAGGAGGTGGTGGACGGATCCATGACCCTGCTGCTGATGACCCGAGAGGGGCTGTACGCGGCAAGGGACCGTCTTGGCAGAACGCCTCTGGTAATTGGAAAGAAGGAGGACGCTTTCTGCGTTTCCTTTGAGAACTTTGCTTATCTGAATCTGGGATATACGGACTACAAAGAGCTGGGCCCGGCGGAGATTGACTTTATTACACCGGATGAAGTGAAGGTGCTGGTTCAGCCGGGAGATAAGATGCGGATCTGCTCGTTTCTGTGGGTGTATTACGGTTATCCCACCTCCTCCTATGAGGGCGTG
Organism: Candidatus Merdiplasma sp.; assembly: GCA_048203265.1. Taxonomy (GTDB): domain Bacteria; phylum Bacillota; class Clostridia; order Lachnospirales; family Lachnospiraceae; genus Merdiplasma. Next base: position 2,407 of record DBFBJF010000250.1, on the reverse strand, counting down.
AACGTGGAGGAGATGCGGTACCGCTGCGGCAGCATGCTGGCCAAGAGAGACTGCGGCAGCGTCAGCCCTGATGTGGTGGCGGGAGTGCCGGATTCCGGAACGGCCCATGCGGTGGGATACGCAAATGAATCCAAGATTCCCTTTGCCCGTCCCTTCATCAAATATACGCCTACCTGGCCCCGATCCTTCATGCCCACCAAGCAGAGCCAGAGAAATCTGATTGCCCGCATGAAGCTGATCCCGGTGAAGGCCCTGATACAGAACAAGAAGCTGCTTCTGATCGATGATTCCATTGTGCGGGGCACTCAGCTTCGGGAAACCACGGAATTTCTCTATCAGAGCGGAGCCAAGGAGGTCCATGTGCGTCCCGCCTGCCCGCCCCTGCTGTACGGCTGTAAGTATCTGAATTTCTCCCGGTCCAAGTCCGAGATGGATCTGATCACCCGCCGGGTCATCAAAGACCGGGAAGGACAGGTGACCAAAGAAGTGCTGGATGAATACGCCGATCCCTGCAGCAGACGGTATGAGGAGATGCTGGAGTGCATTCGCAAAGAACAGAACTTTACTTCTCTGCGGTACCATCGTTTGGACGATCTGGAGGAATCCATCGGCATCTCCCCCTGCAAACTTTGCACCTACTGTTTTAACGGAAAAGAGTAAGGAACAAAACCACGGACACGCCTGCAGCAATCAGCTCGGTCACCCAGAAAGCGTGCCATACGCCCACAGCGCCCAGCAGAAGGCTGAGGAGAAACGCGATGGGAATGATGGCAATGTAGCGGATCAGGGAAATAATCAGAGAGGGCATCCCCTTGCCCAGCCCCTCGAAGGTTCCGCTGGTCATGACAGATACGGTGGAGACGATGAAGCCGCAGCTGATGATGCGAAGCGCCAGCGCTCCGGCCTGGATGGTCTGTGGATTTGTGGTAAACAGCCCCATGATCTGACCGGGAAGGGCCATACACAGTCCGGTGCCCACCGCCATAATCAGCACACCAAGAAGCAGGGCCGCCCTGTGGATGCCCCGCACCCGGTCCATCCGCCCTGCCCCGTAATTGTAGCTGACCAGAGGCCGGATTCCTTGGACAATCCCGTTGGCAGTCAGGTAGATGAAGGTCTGAAGCTTATAGTAAATCCCAAGGATCAGCACATACATCTGGGAAAAACCGGACAGTATCCGGTTCAGGGCGGTGATCAGCAAGGAGGAGAGGGCCAGATTCAGGGTGGCCGGGATCCCCACGCCGTAGAGCCTGCGGCAGATTTTGCCATCCAGCGGTGCCCGGCGGTCCGGCTTGAATTTGACCGGAAGGGTAGTCCTGAGGTAAATAGCCAGGTAGATCACCAGCGTGGCCACCTGGCCGATCCCGGTGGCGAGGGCGGCCCCCTCCACGCCCATGGCGGGGATAAACCCGGCGCCGAAGATAAAAAGGGGATCCAGGATAATGTTCACCACACAACCTGCCAGCATACTGATCATGGATACCTTCATCATGCCTACGGCCTGAAAGATTTTCTCAAAGGATACCTCAATGGTGATGACAGTGGAAAAGAGGAATACCACATTGGAGTAGCCCAGGCCATAGGAGATCACCGCCTCATCCGAGGTAAACATCCGCAAAAACGCGGGCATAAACGCGATGCATCCGATGGTCAGCCCGATTCCATGCACGGTGTTGAGCAGAAGACCCTGGGTGGCAGAGCGGGATGCTTCCTCCTGCCGTTCCGCTCCCAGATAGTAGGCCACCGCCGCATTGATTCCGATGCCAAATCCGACGCCCACTGCGTTCACCAGGTTCTGCAGAGGAAAAACGAGAGAGAGGGCTGTCATGGCCTCCTCGTTGATCTGGGCCACAAAGTAGCTGTCCACAATGTTGTACAGCGCGTTCACCAGCATGGACAGCACCATGGGAAGGGACATGGTCAGGATCAGGGGAAAAATCGGTTTTTCTTTCATGTACGTCTGATTCATTTCATAACCTCCTGGAAATGGACATCAGATTTCTCCTGCGACCCCCGCGGAGCATTTTTGTTTCAAAAGGACAGTTTCCTAAGAACAAAAAACGCCACACAGCGGTCCGGGGACAGCTGCGTGGCGAAAAGGTGACATTGCAAGAAAAATCCACACCATAATTTTCTATGATATGATAATCGCAGATTCACGGTCTGTCAAGATTATTTTTCCGCCAGAGTTAGATTCGCGAAGGAGCCGTTATTATGATTACGATACAGCAGTTAAAATTGCCGCCGAACCATACACCACAGGATTTGAGGGAGGCTGTGAGAAAAACCCTGAAGCTGGGGGACCAGCCGTTTACCTATGAGATTATCCGCCAGTCCATTGATGCCCGCAGAAAGCCGGAAATTTTTTATGTGTACACGGTGGATGTGAGCTGCCCTTCAGGGGAGA
>DBFBJF010000249.1:0-12481 GCA_048203265.1 Candidatus Merdiplasma sp. | reverse complement strand
CCCAAGTTTTCTCAAAATCCTCCGGTTTTGTGGACATCAGCTTATAGATCTCAGAGTTCTTACTCATCTGGTTATAGAACGGAACCAGGGCGCTGCCGATCCTGGCAAGTCCGTTCCCGGCTCTGGCATTTGTGATATACTTCATCTGTTCCCCGGAAATATGGAGAAGTTCCGCCAACTGCTCCCGGTCAGAGGCAGACTGGTTCAGCATGACAATAAATTCCGAGTTGGAGAGCATGGTCCTTGCGGTCAGGGAGTCCAGCACATATTCCACATTCTGCGTCAGGCTGGTCGTCCATGCGTTTCTCTTACGGAACCGCCGATAGGCGCTGTCAAAGAAGTTTGCGCTGTACTTATGCTGCAGCAGCGTGTGGAACTCATCCAGAAAGATATGGGTTCTCACACCGTTCTCCCAGTTCTGGGATACCCGGTTGATCATATGGTCCGTGATCACAAGCTGCCCCAGATCCTTCATATCTTCCACCATGCCCCGTGTATTAAAACTGATCAGACGGTTTTCCGTCTCAATATTGGTGGGATGGGAAAAATTGTTCAGCGTACCGTCCGTGAACAGTTCCAACATCAGAGCCAGATCTTTCGCCTCCGGTTCATCCTGCTCCTGCAGTACCCGGCGCAGCGTAAAGAAGGTCGGGATTTCGTACTGGCGTTTTCTGGAATACACACGCTCCACGCAGCGGTCAAGGATACTCTTTTCTTTCGGCCCGATAATATAGCGGTCATCCGTGATCCGCTCATACAGGGAGAGGACGAACTGGGATTTATCCACAACCGGGTTCTTATCTCCATAGCCTTTTACCATATCCATAGCGTTCAAGTGAATATCACTTCCCGCACAGATCGGCAGGCTCACGCCGCCCAGCGCCTGCACCAATGGTTCATACTCTCCTTCCGGATCGTACACAAGCACCTGATCTTTTGAGGTGGAAAGGATGATCAGCAGGATAAACATTTTGGTCAGCATGGACTTTCCACTTCCGGGTACGCCTAAGATAAATGCGGACGGATTGAGCAGAAGTCCACGGTTTACCAGGATTAGATTGTGGGAGATTGCATTGATCCCGCAGTAGATCCCGCCTTTGTCCATGACTTCCTGCGTCCTAAAGGGGATCAGGCTGCCTAAACTTTCCGTGGTCAGCGTCCTCATGCTGTCAATCTTCCTCACACCAATCGGGAGTGCGGTATTCATCCCGTCCATCTGCTGGAATTTCAGCACTGCCATCTGGCACATCCGGTTTCTCGCAAGAGACAGAATGGTATGGGTATCTGCGTCCAACTGTTTCTTACTCTCCGCTGTGTGCATAAAAGTCACGACAGCTACCATCATCCGCTGATCCCTTGTGGTCAGATCCCGCAAAAACTCCCGGCTTTCCTCTTTCTGCAGTTCCATGTCATAGGGCACGGTAGCAGAAAAGTTCTGGTTGGCGTTCTGCCGCCGCTGCCAGTTCGTGATATTCGTCTCCACACCCAAAAGCCGGTTCTGTGCCTCATTGACCGCCTCGTCCGTGGGGATCGGGATAATATCAATGCTGATCATCATGTTCTGGTTGATGTCCGCAAACTCCGACACCATTTCATCAGAAATATAAGAAGCATAGTCTTTCAGATACAGCACCCTGCCGTACCGCTCCCCCACTTTGAAATAATCTTTTTCAAATTCCATCGTATCCGGACAGATATGGTCCTTAAAGCTGTGCCCCAGTTTTGCGGACGTTTTCAGATCAAAACAGAAATGACTTTCCTCTCCGGCCCGGTAAAAGCTGTACAGTACATGGAGTTTTTCCTGTGCGTCCAGTTCCTCGCACTTGGAACCCAGGTTGCTGAAATGGGAGATCAGCCCGTTTCCGGTACGCAGGAAATAATTCCTTGCGTCCTCCACGTTTTTCCGATATACAGAGATCGTCACATACAGCTCCCGGATCATGCCGTTGGCTCCCACTGTCTTTTCCATAAGCATGTCGTTGACTTCCTCCCGGTACTTATCCAGACGGTCATTCTGCTTCGGGATAAAGACTGCCTCTTTCAGTTCCTCTTTGTTCAGCCTGCGGATAATGACAGTCAGCTTGGTGGTCGCTCCGCAGTCAAAAAAGTTGAGGATATTGGTATACTCCAGAAACATGGCTTTCTTATCTTCTTCGGACGCCACTTCAAAGTTAATGTCTGTAAACCGGTACGTCTTCGCATACTTGTTTTTCCCTACCAGAAAGATCCCGTCTTCCCAGATGGTCTGGATCGGGATTGCCTGCTGTACGCTCTTCGGGATCTTAAACTTCTCCTTGTCCTGCCGCATGACGGTTTTTAGTGTTCTTAACATGCTTTCCCATCGCCTCCTTTTCCTGTTTTCTGATCTCGTCTTTTGTCAGCTCATAATATAAGTTCTCCGGATGGAATACCAGATACTTCGGCATGAGGATCTCACTCTTGATCCACACCCACAGAAATTTCTCTGCGGTCATTCCGTGATATTTGATAAAACCAATGGCCGCAAAGGGAGCCGCTCCCAACATGCACACCCAACTGACGGTTTCCATCCCCATATGGGGACGGAGCAAAAAATAAAGGCCCACAGCAACACCGCAGGCCAGAACCGCACAGATAAACTGGCGGAGTGACAGGCCAAAATACATGGCCTCCGTGTATTCCCGGATTTCCCGGTTGATCTTGATCTCCAAATGATGACCTCCTTTATCTGAAAATTTCTCAATCGCACATTTGTCTCCCCCGGTTCTTCCTGTTATACTCAAAGAAAAAACGCAAAGGGGGCTTTTATATGCCATACACTGTTTTTCTCTCTCTCGGTATCTCTGCTGTCCTGCTCATTCTCTCCTTACTCTTCCGTCTGGCGGGAAAATTCAGGCTGACTCTGCCGCTCCTTTACTTTCTCCTGACCGCCACGGTTCTGAACCCGTGGGCTGCCGCCCATGAGACGCTTGCTTTTGCAATCCTTTTTTGCCTGCTCGCTCTCTCCGTCATAAGCTGGCTCTTTTCTCTAAGAAACGCCCTCCGTGACCGGAAGTATTACAAGGCTCTGGAAGAGGATATGAGCTGGCAGGTCAGATGTGCCAGAAACAATGGAATCTCTATGGACTCCGTGTACTTTGACAGCGCCGGGAACATGCGGTACAAAGATACCAAAGAAATCGTAGACTAAGGCACGGGATTCCGTGTCTTTTTTCTTACAATCCCATCATCTCCCGTACCACACGGTCCGCCATCTTCACAGCGCCTACCAGCACCAGCATGTTAAAGATCAGTTCCGCAATGTAGCTCCACACCATTGTAACTGCCGCTGCCTCCGGATCAACCACTGGCGGGGATGACGCAAACACGGAGAAAATAATACAGGCCAGGACGATAATCGCTCCCTCCAGACACACCGCCGCATAAGATTTCAAAAAACTCTTTCCTACGTTCTGTGTCGGCTCCCCGGCAAAGGTAGACAAGGGAACCGGGGCGATAGCGGTATAGAGATACAGCCGGAAGAACCGCCCGTACACGCTCATGATCATAATAAAGCTCAAAACTGTGATAAACAGACCTCCGATCAGCGTGACCGCCCATAGAGGGATACTTTCAAAAAATCCGCAGTCTTCCACTGCGGTAATGATCTCCTGCGGCAGCACCGTCTCCTGTGCGCTCCCAAATCCGGCAGCGTCCATGATGGTGCTGACAATCCCCTGCACAATACGGAACAGCGCCATCATCAGTTCCAGACCATAGGTAATCACGCCTTTTGCCAGAGCGAAACGGATAAACAGTTTCAGTGCGTGTTCCGGCTTTTTCACTTCTGTAAAACTTCCGCAGGTCTTGACCACGCCCACCACGAAAAACAACACCAGAAGGGCATACCCGATTGCCTGCAGCGCACCGTGGATACTGGCGATCACATTCCAGATGTCTCCGCCTTTGAAATTCTCCGGAGACTGGGTAATGATCTGCCAGATTTCCGCCAGTTTGCTGTTCCATGTGTCCAGGGCGTTCTGAAGGTTCTGAACCACCCAGTTATCACTCAAAACACATTCCTCCTTTCCGGCAGAAGCAGGACAGACCGTTTCCGGCCTGCCTCTCTGCCCGGTTACTGGATGTTTCTTATCCTGCGATCAATGTCAGGATTTCTTTTGCAAACGTGATGATCACGCCTCCGGCCAGTGTCAGAAATCCATTCGCCCGCTGCGACGGATCATGGGATTTTAAAGACAGTCCGATCTGCACGATACCAAATCCCAGCAGGATCATACCGATAGCACGGATCAACCCAAAGATAAATTCGGACAGGTTATTGATCACGGTCAGCGGATCATCCGCTGCAAATACAGTTGTGGCTCCTGCCGTCATTATCAGCACCAGCGCCGCATAAATGACCATGAGCCGCTTTCCTCTGCGGCTCATGGGAAGTTTCCGGGTTTCTCTTTTCTCATCTCTCTGTTTCATTGTCTGAATCCTCCTCGTTCTTATTGAATAGTTCCTCTAAATCCTCATCGGATAAGAGTTCATAGCCTTCTGTGTCCGGCGGGACCTCTGCGATCTCGCCCTCCAGACTGTCTCCCAACGTAATGCTCGCCACTGCCTGCGTCACTTCTCCGTGCAGATAGGGTCTTCCTTTCCCGTCTGTGGTCAGAGCAATGTTCGGGTGTTTTAAGATATCAAATTTTTCATCCATGACCGGACGTTCTCCCCGGATAAAAAGAAGTGCGTAGCGGTTGTCCAGCATACGCACTTCATCCGGTGTCATCAGCTCCCGACCCGTGATCTGATAATTGGTGGAATAGTTCCCGGAGTGTCCGGTAGACTTTCCATAGGTGTTGGTATCAATGGTGGCTTTCCCCAGCAGTTCACTGACGTATTTGTGGGTTCCCTGCTCATTGCCGCCCAAATATAGGAATTCATCCGCATTTCCCATAATGCTTTCCCACTGTTTTTCAAACAATGCCTTTAGCTGCGCCAGATTCTGCAGGATGATGGAGACGCTGACTTCTCTGGACCGCATGACAGAAAGGATCTTATCAAAGTCGTCGGGCAGGCTGACGTTTGCGAACTCGTCCATCAGGAAATGGACATGGACGGGCAGCCTGCCCCCATACTTGTGGTCTGCCAGATAGAAAAGCTGTTGGAATAACTGGGTATACAAAATTGACACCAGAAAGTTATAGCTGGTGTCATTGTCCGGGATCAGGGCAAAGAGCGCCACTTTCTTTTCTCCCAAAGAAGGAAGATCCAAATCGTCTGTAGCGGTCAGCGCCGCAAGGCTGGACAGGTTGAATTTCTCCAGTCTGGCTGCCAGTGTGATCTGGATGGATTTCAGCGTTTTCGCACTTCCGGAGTGGTAATCCTTGTAATACTTTACGGCGATATGCTCCGGCTCCCGCATTTCCAGGCGTTCAAACAGTTCGTCCAGAGGGGATTGATATTCGTCATTGTCCTCATGCACTTCTCCCGCCCGCAGAAGCTCCATAACCATAGGGAAATTCTGCTCTTCTTCCGGAGCCTCGTATTTCAAATAAAAGATCAGCGCCAGAAGAAGCATGGACGCCGCCGTATCCCAAAAAGGATCATTGCTCTGGCTCCCTTTCGGCGTGGTGGCTTTAAACAGGTTGGTCACAAGCCGCTGCACGTCATTGTCATCCTTCAGATAGACAAAAGGATTGTAACAGTAGCTTTTCTCCATGTTGATCAGATCCAGCACCCGGACATCATAGCCTTTCGCTTTTAACAGAAATCCGGTATCCCGGAGATTTTCCCCTTTCGGATCCAGCACTACGAAAGAAGTGTTCGCCTGCATGAGATTCGGTTTCGCATAAAACCTCGTCTTGCCCGCTCCACTCCCGCCGATGATAATGGTCAGCAGGTTCCGCCGGTGTTTCCGGCTGTCATAGCTGATCCGCACGTTCTGCGTCATCAGTTTATTGGCCAGAAAATTTTTCTCACTGTATTTCCGGTTGATTTCCCGGACGTCTCCCCACACAGCGGAACCATGTTCTTCTCCCCTGCGGTACTTTCTCCGGGTGGACAGATAGATTCCGATCCCCAGTCCATACGCCAGTAAAAAAAGAAGGACAGTTTTTACACTGTCCTTACAGAGTTCCATAGAAAACGGGTGCTCCATAGCCTTCGGCAGCCCTTTCACGATTCCGATCAGTCCGCCGGACAGATAGGGCGCTGTCAACAGAGCAGACCAGATAACGGGGAAAATGCCGAGAATGGCAAAAATCCATGTGTTTTTCCTGCTACCGCTCTTCATGGTGTCTGTGCCCCCTTCGTGGTTTCTCCGGCGGCACCTCCATCTTTTCAATAACCTTTAAGAGAACATCGTCCACGGCGTCCGTGGGCCGCTCCTCTTTTAACATCTGGTTCCGTTTATCTTTCAGGGAATGGAAGATCACGCCGCATTCGTATTTATCCAGTTCCAGAGTTACTCTGCCTTCACTCAATCTTCACACCTCCGTCCTATCGTTCCTGTGCCGCCTCCCGGCGCTGCCAGTTTCCCCGTGGCTGTCCGGGTTCCCGGCCCTGCATATGCGTCCAGTTCTGGCCGCTTTCTCTTTCCGGTCCGTTCTCCCTGTTTTGCTCTCCTTCCTGCCTCTGCCCCGCCTGTTCCTGCTGTCTCTGGCTCATGCGGTTCTGCTCAAACACTTTCGCCATACGGGAAGAGATCTGATTTGCTGCGTCACGGGCCTTCGACAGCTCCGCCCGCACTTCCTGCGGCTCCATCCCCTCAAAGAAATCCGGAGCGTAACGGAAGTCATATGCCTGTGTATCGATCCCATACTTTTTACAGAGCAGATAAGACGCACAGTAGGCATGGAAAGCGTCCTCATCCCGGTCATACTCCGGGTCTCCGTCCGCAAACCCGGCAAGAGCCAGTTCCGGCGTCAGGCACTGGAAGATCTCTTGTGCGTTCATCCCTTTGCGCACATAGATACAGTTTTCCTCCGGTTCAAAGATTGCGCCCTTATCCTCCGGCATTTGATCCGGCTCCGCCGTTACGATACTGGCGGGAGGGTTGTTGATCAACGCCCGGATCAGAAGCCGCTCATCCATCTCTGTCTGCGGCTGCGGACGTTCTTTCATGGTAGTCTGGGAAATATCATACAATTCCCTGGCATTATAGTAGGTCCCGATACTTCCGTCTTCCCGTTCATATTCCTTTCCCGGCTCCATGATCAGAACCGGGTTCTGCCGCTCCGCACGTTTCACGAATACGCCCTGTTCCCTCCAGTATCCATAATCTCCCAGACGCTCTGCGTCCGGCCTCTGAGCCAGGATCAGCAGGGCATTATTGGCGGTATAGCGGTCAAACCGGGCCTGTACGTCCAGATATTGCTGAAACTTCCCGCTGTCTGCCGCCACTTCATTCGTGATCTGCTCAGACAGCTCATAGCAGCGGTTCCGATTGTTTTTACTCTTCGCAATAAAAGCGGCTTTTTTGTCGTCCTGCGGCACTGCCGATACATTCAACATGGAATCAAAGTTGTTCTCCATACTCTCTACCTCTCTTTCGATTTTCTTGGTTTTTTCCGGTTCTGCGGCTGCGTATGCTGCGTCTGCCTCGTCCTGCCGGGTTTCTCTTTTGAAATTGGCTCTTTTCCCTTGCTTTCCGCCTCTTTCTTCCTCGCTGCCTGGATTTTCCTAAGCTCTTTCCGCACGGACGGCTTTTTCGGTACGGACGGGGCATACAGCTTAGAAGTACCCTCGGCGGTTTTGTCTGGCCTCACGGAGATAGGCTCGGACAGACGGGATTTCTCTGTCTTTGCCAAAGAGGGGTTTTGCTGTTTTCCCTCTTTCTTTACCGGCTCTCCAAACAGTTCATCCATGAGCCGGTCCTCCTGTGACTTTTCCGGACGCTCCTGCTGTGGGGTTGCCGGTGCTTTTCCGGATGTTTCTCTCCAATCCGATGGCTGTTCCGCCCTCTGCTTTTTCTTTCCGGTATCCGGTCCCTCTTTCACAGGGGACGTCTCCCGGCTCTTTCCGTGGGATTTTTCCTCCCTGCTCTTTTCGATCTCTGTCCTGATCTGCGCCGCTTCTGTAACAGAAGCAAACTTGAACCGCTCCACGATCCGGTTGATCCGGGGAGCGTCCTCTTCCTTGACCACCACATCGACCATCCCGTCTATGCTCCCTTTCGGATTCCGCACCGCACAGTATAAGATCCCGTACCGCTTCGCCTCTGTGACGAACTGTTTCAAGTCGCTCTCTTTCACGGAATACACCGTCAGCGGTTTCCCGGAACGGACAAGCGTTTCCAGCCTTGCCCGCCCCTTGGTCTTTTTCTGCTCTTTCAGTACCGCATACAGAATGACCGCAAGCTGTTTTGCCCCGGCTCCTGTGATCTTTAGGGCCGCTTCGCCTACTTCCAGCGACATCCGCACCACCTGGTCAGCGGCCTCACCTGATGTGTTCATGGCTTACTTCCTCCTTTCCCTGTTTCTTTTCCTGCCGCACGATCTGGATCTTCTGCCGGATCAGGCCGGAACGTGCGGCGATCCCGTCGCAAAGCACCACCTCCTCTCTCAGTTCCCCGATCCGGGCTGTCAGTCTGGAAATTTCTACTTTTACTTCCGCCAGATGGTCTTCTTCCCGGATACTGCGGCACTGATACCGCAGCTTCTGACGTTCTTTCGATAGCTGTGTCATCTGCTCCTGCAGCGATTCTTTGTAAGAAAAAAGCTGCACGTCCGTGTCAATGTGACAGCGGCAGAGCAGCCTTGTCTCTCTGGAGATCTGTTCCAGTTTCGCCAGATCCTCCCGCAGAAGGAAATGAAGTTGTTTCGGAGATACAGGCGGGCGGTTTTTCGGCAGGATACCTAAGAGAAAACAGTAGTGCAGATACAGCCCCCGCAGTCCTCCGATCTTTCTTTTCGGCAGGTTTCCCCGCACATGCGCCACATACCGCTTTTTCTCCGGCAGTCGTGTTTCCTGCGGGATGGCAGGCGGATCTTCCTCCAGTATCCTCCTCCGGATTGCCTCCAGTGAATACTCCTCTCCAAAGTTCCGTTTCAGTTTCAGCCCCCGTTCCCGCCCTTCCGGACGGAGCGTGATGTCTTTCCCAAACTTGATGGAATACCCTTTCTCTTTCAGATAATGGAAGAACTGTTTTTCCGTCCTTGCCTGTGTGATCGCCTCATCCACGTCCTCCCGGACGATACTGCGGTAGGTGGGCCTGCCTTCCTGCTCTGCCCGCCATTCTCCATATTGCTTAGACATTCCCGGATGAGGATGTTCGATCACGGACAGACCGTACTCCCGGCAGAGCCGGTCAGAGGTTGCTCGCATATCCCGGTAGTCCCGGTTGGTTCTGTGATACCGTTTCCCATCGAGATAGGAAACAGAGTTGACCACGAAATGGTTATGAAGATGATGGGCTTTGTCCAGATGGGTGGCCACCAATACCTGAAAACGCCCGCCCCACAATTCCTGTGCCAGACGGACGCCGATCTCATGGGCCAATGCCGGGGTACACTCTCCCGGAGCAAAGGACTGATACCCGTGAAATGCCACGATCCCCTCATCCTTTCCATACCGCTTTTTAACAGCTATCATTTCATTACGCGCGGTGGCGGGCGTGCAGTTGATCCCGGAAACATACTGCTGCATGATCTGCTCCGTCTCACTGACGATCCCCTCCTCTCCCTTTTTCCCTTTCCGTCTGGTCTTTTCTGCATTGACCGCATAGGCGATCACATCAGAAGGCTCTGCATTTTTTCTTCACGCTGTACCGCCCCTTCGTTTTCATATCTCGGAAATTTTGCGATCTCCGGAGCGGTGGTCTTTTCCGGGTTCTCTACATAGATCACGACTTTCCCCAGCCAACCTTTTACACTCCAGATGGATGTGGTAGCCACCTTACACTCCTCTCCGGTTTTCATTTTTCATCGGTTCCGGCAGGATCACCGCCTCCGTAATCTTCTTTACAGTATCTTCAAACATCCGCATATCCCGGTCATACCGCTGCACATCAATCACATTTAAAGTGTGTGCCTTCTGTGCGATCTGATTTAGGTTATTCCCGATCCGGTGGAGTTCCCTCATCATGGAATAGTAATCCGGCGGCGGGGCGTCTCTCGGAACCACGCCGCTGATCAGATGACGGAGATATGCCTCCCGGCTTAGACCACTCTTTTTTACTTTTTTATCCAGGATCTCCGCCTCTTTCCGGTTCAGACGGAACAAGATCGCCACATTTCGTTTTCTCATCGCTCCATCTCCTTTTCTTTTTCTATGGATTCCGGTATCTGACGCAACTGCCGTTTCTCTCTGTCAAACTCATATACCCGGTCTGACAGGATTTCGTCACGGGCTACTTCTTTCTGATTCACTTCGCGCACCATCTCTCCCATTTCTTTCGGTGTCATACCGAGATCTTTTGGAATGATAATCATCTCATGCAGAGACGAAGGAAGGAGATAACAGCCCTGTGGGAATACGGACTCCAACTGCTCCTGCAGATTAGGATAGGCAAGGACAGAAGCACCATTTACTCTCATGGGGTTGCTCAGAACGTACATGCCATCTTTAGGAAACTCCTCCCCTTCTTTTAACTGAAGCAGATTTTTTGTCTCAAAGGGAAGGCCCATCATCTCCATCATCAGGTCGTCCATGCTCATCAGTACAGCCGGACTGCTCTTGACTGCATTTTCCACCGCCTTCTGGTAAACTTCCTTCGGGTGTACTCCCCACTGACTCAGCATTTCATGGGTTACTTTGACACTCCCAACTCCCTCCCCGGCGGGCGAAGGGAATTCAATCCGACAGATGACAGACAGGTCTTCCATTTGCTTATGCGGAACCTGGGATAACATCCGCTGATTCGCTTTCGTATTGATAACCTGTACGGTTAAATGATCCTTCACAGAATCATAGTCCGTAAAGTCCAGCGTTTCCGGCAGTTCACGCACAGACAAAGACTGTCTGCACACATCGGCAATCCGATTCATGATCTGATCCATCGGCTCTCCCTTTCGGACCTGGTCATAAAAAGGTTCCATATAGACAACCGGGGCAATCTTCTGTCCCGGCATGTTGAGGATCATTCCGGTCAGCACTACTCCATTATTCTTCTGTTGCTCTGAAATCTCACACTGCATGTCCTGATATTCTTCTGGCAGGTAATCTTTAATCTGCTGTGTCACGCCCTCTGCGAACGCCTTCACTGCTACCGTGCTGCTCATGCTGTCCAGCCCCCTTTCCTGCTAATATCTGCTGATACTTTTTCAATCTGTTTTCCACAGCGTCTTTTCCTGTTCTGATCATTTCCATCCGTATCATTCTTCCACCTCCCGGTCATGCCTGTACAGACGGTTGATCTGCATAAGGCACATCATAACCACGCCGATCATACCGCCCACCATTGTTCCACAAATAAACTGGATCATCTTCATTCTTACCTCCGTATTTTCTAAAGGGTTTCAGGGATTTTTCCCTGACAAGCTGCCGCAGGACTGCCGGATGACAGTCTGGCAATCCAAAGGCGTTGCTTGCTGGTATTGTGTATCCTACTCCGCCTGCGCTCCGTTCCCGCCTCCGGCGGTTCATTACCTGCCGACAAGAAAAGCTGTCACGGCTGTTTTTCTCCTTCCGGATGGGTACATCCGCCGCACTCCGGGCAGCGCCAATGGCAGCTTTCACACTCCTCATCTCCGCAGACACCATAGTCAATCAGACTGCAAAGGCCGCATTTCTCACAGCCATACTCACAGGACCGGCACCGATCTTCCAGATCGTCCATCATGCAGTCCTCATTTTCCGGGCAAAGATAGGGACAATGGTCACAGTCTCCAGGACAATCCCGCTCCCCTTTTTCTTCAACCACAATGCCGACCACTTCGCCTCCTTCCATGTTCAGAGCCTCTCCGGACGTGATCATATCCTGCAGAATCCGGTCAATTTCTTTCCGGTTTATAGCTCCTATCGCAACCTTTTTTCTGTGAATGATCCTCAGATCATACTGAACTGTCTTCATAAAATCCTCTCTTTCTACCGTTCAAAGTCTCTCCCTCTGTGTCTTTTTTCCCGCTTTGTCTGCCGGATTCCCAGCCGGATACAAAGGCTGTCGTTGCAGTCATTCCCCTGCTTTGGCGGCTCATCTCTTGTCTGGTATTTCTTCGGAAGCACCGTTCGAATGGCCCGTGTCGCAAGCCTTCCTGTCCGGTCATTGTCCAGATGGGACACCACCCGATCCACCTCCAGATGTTCTTTCAGAAAGCGTGTCAGCGCCGCCGGAACCTTGCTTTTCTCGATTTCTTTGGCAGGCTGGTACACGCCCGCAAGGGATAACAGGTGCGTTTCTCTCCAATTTCCCCCGTCTAGTTTTTGCTCTGTGGCGTAAGATAACAGGTCAATCGCCGACTCGAACAGATGGACTTCGCAGCATTTTTCTTCTGCCGGGATACAGAAAGAATAGTTTTTGTCGCTCCCGGACGCCTCCCCGACAAAGTCTGAACCGATCCCACGCAGAGCCGCATAACGT